>JBAWGM010000324.1:0-2475 GCA_049592895.1 Thiobacillaceae bacterium
GTGTTGTCTTTCGACGTGAACTTTCCCCTGGCGCGCATCCCTGCATGAAGTCACAACGGCAGCCCGACCAGCAAGATAGGCATTGGGCCCGCTATGAAATGACATGCTGACCGAACCGGCAACTTGAAGCGGTCACGAAGCTGCATGCGTGTTTGCCTCAGATTGGCTTGCCCCATGATGGCATATGCAGGTTCGCGCATTTCCTCCGCGCAAGAATTCCCGCTTATTTGAGTGCGTGTCCGCGTGCAAAGTTTGCTGCGAATCCACCGACTGAAGCCCATCCATGACCTTCGGTCCGCCACCTGAAAAGTTCCCGCGCGCTGGCGTCTTTGCTTCGATGCAAGGCGCCAAGGCCAAGCCGCTAGCGACCTAAAGTAATGAATACCCCCGCCGTTAACATTAGTGTCTTTTAATTAACAGCCAGAGAAAAAATGGATGAACTCAACAGCTTGAAGGGCGTGAAAGTCATGGTGATTGACGACAGCAACACCATACGGCGCAGTGCGGAAATTTTTCTCAACCAGGCAGGTTGCGAGGTCATTCTTGCCCTGGACGGCTTCGATGCGTTGGCCAAGATTGCCGACCATCAGCCGCACGTGGTGTTCGTTGACATCATGATGCCCAGGCTGGACGGGTATCAGACCTGCTCGCTGATTAAACGCAACAACCGTTACCGCACAACACCTGTAGTCATGTTGTCTTCAAAGGATGGGCTATTCGATCGGGCGCGCGGCCGCATGGTTGGATCCGATGAATACCTGACCAAACCCTTTACCAAGGAAACCCTGCTGAATGCTGTGCGTCATCATGCGGTCTCTGGGCGGGTGGCGGCATGAACCTCCCAATGAATCGCCTATTCGGTAAAGGACCACACTCACCCCAAACTATTGAGTGGAGTCATTGATGGCTATCAGCCGGATTCTTGTTGTCGATGATTCCCCCACGGAGCGATTTTTCCTTTCCGAGTTGCTGGTAAGGCATGGCTACCTGGTAAGCATGGCAGAAAGCGGCGAAGAAGCCTTGGCACAGGCCAAAGCCTCGCACCCGGATCTCATCGTGATGGATGTGGTCATGCCCGGCATGAATGGCTTTCAGGCCACCCGGGCGCTTTCCAAGGTGGATGTTACCAAGGATATTCCGGTGATCATGTGCACCAGCAAGAGCCAGGAAACCGACAAGGTCTGGGGTATGCGTCAGGGTGCCAAAGCCTATCTGGTCAAACCGGTCAATCCGGATGAACTCTTGGGCCAGATCAAGGCGCTGGGTTAAGTTAAGTAAATACGGAGACTTCATGTCCAAACATCACAGCCTGAAGGATTTTCAGAACCAGCTCAGCAGCCGCTTGCAGAGTGCCGACACTCAGTCGGTTAATGTTTCACGCTTGGGATTCAGGGCGGCGGGACATAACTGGTTGGTCAACCTGGCCGATATCGACGAGGTCTTACCCGTCCCTGCCATCCTGCCAGTTCCAGGCGCCCGCCGCTGGTTTCTCGGAGCGGCCAACATCCGGGGCAATCTGTACGCAGTAAGCGATCTGGGGGATTTCCTGACCGCCGAGCGCACGCCGGAGTCAGCCGGCAATCGCTTGTTGCTGGCCCAACTCAGGCTCGGCGCAAATGCCGCACTTGTGGTCGAACAGACCTTGGGGCTCAAGCATCTTTCCCAACTTGTACCTGGCGAACCGGCGAGCGAATGGCCTTTCGTTACCCAGCACTTCCAGGATGGCGACGGCACGGACTGGATTGAACTTCAGTTGGCGGCCCTGCTGGCTTGCCCCAATTTCATGGCCGCCGAGGCCTGACACCCATTATCCAAGACAGCATGCGGAGACTCAAATGGCAATCGCTCTACCCGGCTTCAAAGCCTTGACCGGACAAATGACTACCGGGACCGGCAACGAGCAACACACCACCATGATCATGCAGAATCTGCGCAAGGTAGCGGACCGAGAACCGGGAGATGTCCCGCTGATCGGCCGTTTGCCAGCCGACAGGCAATACCTGTACAGCGCCGGCGCCCTGATTACGTCGATGATACTGGCGGCCGGATTTGTCATTTACGGTGTGGCGCAGTCCAACAACCAGGGGCAGTATCTGGATCGGGTCGGCAGTCTGGGCATGCTCTCGCAGCGCCTTCCCACCCTGGCCCAGAGGGCGCTGGGAGGCGACCAGGACGCGTTCAAGAAGCTGGCCGACGGCCGGACGAGCTTTGAGACCAGTCTCGGCGGCCTGAAGAACGGCGACAGCGAGGTTCCCGCTTCACCCTCCGAGGCCCAAGCCATATTGCAGAAAATCGACAGCCAGTGGAAATCCTACCCGGCCGATATCGATACCATTCTGGCGAACGAGAAAACGCTGGTATTGCTCAGCGCCGGTATCTCGCACATCGACAAAGTGTCGCGCGAACTTCAGCAGTCAGCCGAAACTCTGTCCGCCCAGCTTGACCAGACCGGCGCAGGTTCGGCTTTGCAGCCGA
>JBAWGM010000325.1:0-4673 GCA_049592895.1 Thiobacillaceae bacterium
CCTGACTTTCTCGCGGGCCGCCGCGGGCTCAGGGTGCGTGACGAAATCCGCATGATCCGTCCTGGCCTCTATCTGGGCCGCGCCTATATGGATCATGTTTTCGTGCTTAATTTCACTCTCTATAACAAGGAAATGGCGAAGGCCGGCGAAGCCGAATTCCTCGCCGGGCAGGTTCCCGAGGATTGCTGGAGCGGTACGCAAAAGCGGGTGGTCGCAATGCGGAACTAGGCCGGCAATGCAACATGCTGGAGCCATATTCATGTTAATCGGCGCACTTTTTTCTGGTTGGAACCTGGCACAGGCGGACGATGACTTGCCTCCCACCGGACGTTCGCGTTTCGATCTTCTGGTCGGCAGCGGCCCCGTGCCCTTTCCCTTCGCCCGGCTCGTTGGAAGAATCGAGTCGCAGCTACAACATCAGGCCGGCGGCCTGTCCCCGCTGAAAGTCACCTTCATTCCTCTGGGCCGTTCCCTTCAGCGCAGCGCCGCCGCACCTGATTTCTTCAAATTTCCACGCGTCGTGGTGGCCGTGGACGGCGATGCGAAGCCTGGGGCCGAACCGCTACAGGACCGGCTGTTTCTTGGCTACCAGGAGAAGACGGGAATACTCGAAGTCATCAGCTACAACGAAGCGGCAGGACGTTTTGAATTTCAGGTAGTACACGATTACCGGGCCGGCGCGATGCCCCAGGTCCGGTACGCCCGCCGCGCCGTGTGCCTTGCCTGTCACCAGAATGCTGCGCCGATTTTCGCCCGCCCTCTATGGGATGAGACTTCCGCGAACCCAGCCATCGCGGCACGATTGCGCGCCAGCCGGCACGATTTCTACGGATTCAAACTCACCGGCACCGACGTCGCCTACTTCATCGCGACGGCCGCGCAACGAGCCAACCTGTTTTCGGTCTGGCAACGCATCTGGCGCGAAGGCTGCGGTGCAGGAGACCAGGGTGCGCGCTGTCGTCGCGACGGGTTCGATGCGGCACTGCGCTATGCCCTGAGCGGCGCGCTGCCCCCCGGTCGCCAGACGGGCGCATTTGAATATCTGCAGTCGCGCTGGACTCAGGTTTGGCCGAAAGGCTTGCCCATCCCCAGCCCTGACATCCCCAACCGTGATCCCCTGATGCCGGTCATCGGTGAGGTGCCCCGGCCGCGGCATGACCTGCCGGCCATGCTTGCGCAATTAGCGCACATCCCGGCGCAATTCGAACCGCTTAACGCCCGTCCGCCGTTGGAAATCTGGACTGGCGCGGACCCGCCGCGGCTGGCAGCGGGCCTGGCCAGCCTGTTGAACGCCGCCGATGTCCGGGCGCTGGATGACGCGCTCGCCAACTCTTCCATACCCGTGTCCACGCAGCAGTTGATCCTGCCCTGCCGGATCACGCGCAAGCCTGGCGCCCGCGTGCGATTTGATTGCGGGGGCGCACAGCAACGCTTCAACGGCGCCTGGACCGTGCAGACTTCGGGGCGCGCAAGCGGCCGGGTGGAAACCCTGCAATTGACGAATGCGAACAGCGCTCCGGACATCGCCTTGCAAGGGCGCAGCCGTTTCACCGTGGGCCGGTTACAGGTCGACTTCACTGCCACGCGTTCCGGTCTGCGCGCCCGCCTGAGTGATGGACGCTTGGTGCAAGGCATACACTTCAGTGGCAGCGGCACGCAGGGCAAAGTCATCCTGCGCCTGCGCGACGACTATGCGGCGGTGCGCAGGTGCTTGCTTGACCTGCGAGCCTCCGAGAACTCGGTTTTGAACCCGGGCATCTGGATGACTGCGGTGGTGCGTGCCTTCAAACCCGGGGCAAGCTTGCGCCCCACGGAGACTCTGCCGCCCATCCGCACGGACCCTCCCGTCACCCACCCCAGTTCCGGCAGCGCCGAGCAGTTTGATCGGCATTGCGGGCAGTGCCATAACACCGACGAGCGCTTTCCGCCGAATTTCCTGCACGGCGATGCAGCGACGCTCGGTCGTCAGCTTGATCAGTGTGCGGAACGCATCTATTACCGCCTGAGCATGTGGCAGTTGCCCGAGGCGCGCCGCGGCAAGACGCCCATGCCGCCGCTTGCAGTCCTTGCCACGCGCGGTTTCAATGCCGATGGCTGGGCACACTCAACCCAACTGGCCGCACTGGTCGATGACATGCGTCATCGCCTTCGTGCCCAGGGCGAGCAGCCGGAATCCGTGCTGGCGCGCCCGTTCGAACAGCTGCGTAGCTGCCTGCCTGCAACCGTTGTCCACTGATCACAGAGGAAGACCATGCCCACCCAGCCATTTGAGAATTTCCAGTCTGCGACGGCCTACTATCAACCGGATAATGCCGTCGCTTTGGCCGAGGCCGCGCGCCTCGCCTATAGCGACGCTGGCAGCATCGCCACGACGGCCGTGCAGTGGGGCTTTCCGCGCAGCCGGTTCTTCGACAAGCGCGACACCCAGGCCTATGTCATGGCCAACGCGCAGGCCATCGTGGTCGCATTCCGCGGTACCCAACCGGACAGGCTGCTCGACTGGATGAGCGATTGCGACACGCTGTTCGTCAATGGGCCGTTTGGCCGGGTGCACAACGGCTTCAACCTGGCCCTGTCCCAGGTGTGGGAGGATCTGATTGCCGCCGTCGCCGAGTTTCAGGATCAGGGACAGTCGCTATGGCTCACCGGGCACAGCCTGGGCGCGGCCCTGGCCACCCTGGCGACTGCGCGCTGGCGCGAACAGGACAAGCCCGTGCACGGGCTCTATCACTTCGGCTCCCCGCGGGTCGGCGATCGGGTATTCCAGCGTACATTTGACCAGGATTTTGCCGCGCGAAACTTTCGCTTCGTCAACAATGCAGACCTGGTAACCCGGGTGCCGTTGCGCCTCATGGGGTATTCCCACGCCGGCACCATGCTGTACTTCACCGACAAGGGCGAGCTGACGGCTGATCCGGGCTGGTGGGATGCCTTTCTGAATCGCATGCAGGGCCGCATCGAAGACCTGGGGAAGATGGGACCAACCGACATCAAGGAGCACTCAAGCGACCGCTATGTCGAACTGACTGTGAAGAACCGTATGGTCAACCCTTTCTGAGGCCGCCATGTCATCGTCCAATGCCGACTCCTGCAGCGCCTGCCGTTTCTACCTGTGGATGGCGATCATTCTTATCGCCTTTACCGCGTTTGCCGCGTGGAAGCGCTTTTCGCCCGACGTGCCGGTCACCTATTCCGACCCAATCGAACATTTCAAGTACGGGTCCACCGGCGGGGAACGCAACATGGGCTTCCCCTACTGGATCTGGAAGGTGCTGCCCGAGGTCTGCGCCGACTATCTTCCAGGCAAGGGCTTCGAGTCCCTGGGCTTCATTTACGAGCCCGGCAAGGATCTGCCGGTGGGCATGTCCAAACGCCGCCACATGGGCATAGACCGGGTATTCCTCAATTGCGCCGTATGCCATAGCTCGACCGTGCGGGTGAAGCCGGATGCCGAGCCCAAGCTGGTGCTGGGCATGCCGGCCAACCGCTTCGATCTGATGAGTTTCCAGAAATTCATCTACCAGTGCATGGCGGACCGGCGCTTCACACCCACCCAGGTTGTTCCGCGCATCGAGGCCGAGGCCGGGGGCCTCGGGCTGCTTGACAAGCTGGTTGTCTATCCCCTCGGCGTTTATCTGATGCGCGATGGCGTGGATGGACTGATCGGCCGCCTGCGCTTTATCTTTGATGAGCCGGATTGGGGGCCGGGCCGCGTGGACACCTTCAACTCCGCCAAGGCCATTTTCAACTTCCCCATCGAACAACTGCCCAAGGAGGAACTGGTTGGCTACTCCGACTTCCCTGCGATCTGGAACCAGAACAAGAAAGGCGGCATGCAACTGCACTGGGACGGCAACAATGACAAGGTGGAGGAACGCAACCTGTCGGCCGCCTTCGGTACCGGCGCCACGCCCAAACTGATCGACCATGCGTCCATGGCGCGCATCGAGGCCTACATCGGTCAGGCCCACCCGCCGGCCTTCGGCGCGAGCTTTCCGGTGGACAAGGCACTGGCCGCAAAGGGCCAGCTCATCTACCAGAAATACTGCGCCAATTGCCACGGGGCGAGCGGCACGGATTTCACCGGCGAATACATCGGCAAGGTCACACCGATCGAGAAGATTGGTACCGATCGGGGCCGGCTCGATTCCTACACACTCGCGCTCGCTCAGAACCAGGGCATGCTCTATTCCGCCGATCCGCAGTATCGGTTTAGCCATTTCCGCAAGACCTATGGCTATGCCAATGCGCCGCTGGACGGCATCTGGCTGCGCGCACCCTACCTGCACAATGGCTCGGTGCCCACACTTTGGGACCTGCTCCAGCCCTGGGCCAATCGGCCCAAGGTGTTCTGGCGCGGCGATGACTTGTACGACCCGAAGAAGGCCGGTTTCGTCTCTGACCAGGCACAGGAAGGCGGCAAGCGCTACTTCCGTTACGACACCACCGTTCCGGGCAACGGCAATCACGGGCACGAAGGCAAGGCCTATGGCACGGGCCTCTCCCCGAGCGAAAAATGGGCATTGATTGAGTACCTGAAAACATTCTAGTGTAGTGTTGCACTCTTGATGGAACTTATTTAACACTCGCACCTCGAAGCGTTTATTCTGAGACAGACTGGAGAGCGCGAGTGCGAGTGGCCGCCGAGATTGTGTTGACTGACGAGGAGCGAT
>JBAWGM010000326.1:0-14965 GCA_049592895.1 Thiobacillaceae bacterium
ATCTCTAAATGCTACATATAAGCCTGCGTCAACTAAGGGTATTTGAGACCGTGGCCCGACTGCTGTCATATTCCAAGGCGGCCCGGGAGCTTCACCTTACCCAGCCAGCCGTGTCCATGCAGGTGCGCAGCCTGGAGGAAGGCATAGGCCTGCCCCTGACCGAGCAGTTGGGCAAGCGGATCTTCCTGACGGAAGCTGGCCGGGAAGTTTTCCACTATAGCCATAACATAGCCGCGCTGCTAAACGACATGGAGGCTGTCCTCGCCGGTCTCAAAGGTCTGGAGCATGGCAATTTGAAGATCGCCGTGGCATCCACCGCCAATTACTATGCCACTCAACTGCTTACGCGCTTTCGCGCGATTCATCCGACTATCACCATTAATCTGGACGTGACCAATCGACAATCCATTATTGCGCAACTGGTCGCAAATCAAATCGACCTGGCAATCATGGGGCTCCCGCCCGAGGGCTTGGACCTGCAGACGGAATCTTTCATGGAGAATCCTTTGGTGATGATTGCGCCGCCAACTCATCGGCTCGCCGGCAACAAAATCATACCATTGAGTGATTTGGCGCAAGAGAGCTTTGTCGTGCGGGAAGAGGGCTCGGGAACACGAGGGGCCATGGAACGCTTCTTTCGCGAGCACGGTTTAAGTCCTCGCCTGGAACTGGTGATGAGCACCAACGAGGCTATCAAGGAAGCTGTGCAAGCCGGTATGGGGCTGGCGGTGGTGTCTCGGCATACCGTACTACTGGAACTGGAAACCGGGCGCCTCGTCGTCTTGCCGGTGGAGCATCTTCCCATCATACGGCATTGGTATGTGGTGCAGCGCGAGGGCAAACACTTGTCCGCAGTGGCGCAGGCCTTCAAGGAATTCCTGCTGACCAATCCTCTGCCCCCTGAGGGCCTGCGCACAACGCCCTCTTTGTCGCACTAAGCGCGACGAGCGCACGGCGTCCGCCGGCTGGCTTGCGGGTGCCCCGTCATCAGTTGACTCCCCCAACACTTGCTTTCATTGACCCGATCTCGCAGTCGCCGATAGAATGCAACCATCGGGGTGCCAACTCCCGGTAACAAGACGGTGTCCCGTCCAAGTTTGGCATCAGGGTGCTGCAAAACTTCTTCGCAGCCTCTACGTGGCCGCGTGGTGCATTGAATCCTTTGTATGCCGATACACACTGCGACTTCAGCGCCCCGTGCAGCGCGGAGGGCTCGACCAGCGCTTTTCAGCATCCTGACCAGATGCCTGATCAAACTTGGAGATAAGCTTGGACACCGCAATTAAATCGCCCCCCTCGCCTGTCGCGCTGGATCCCGTGCTTCCACCCTACCCCGCGCCCGTTACGCTTGGCAGCGCATTCAAATTCTGGCTCAAGCTCGGCTTTATCAGCTTTGGCGGGCCAGCCGGGCAAATCGCGATCATGCATCAGGAACTGGTGGAGAAACGTCGCTGGATTTCCGAGCACCGCTACTTGCATGCGCTCAACTATTGCATGCTCCTGCCGGGGCCGGAGGCGATCCAACTCGCCATTTACATCGGCTGGCTGATGCACGGCATCCGCGGCGCGCTGGTTGCCGGCGTGCTGTTCTTCTTGCCGGCGTTCTTTCTGCTGTCGCTTCTGGCCGGGGTGTATCTTGCGTTTGGAGATGTGCCCATCGTCCAGGGTCTCTTCTATGGGATCAAGCCTGCGGTGGTGGCCATCGTCTTGTTCGCGGCCTGGCGCATCGGCAGCCGGGCGCTCAAGAATGAAGTGCTGTGGGGCATGGCGGCGCTGGCCTTTATCGGCATCTTCGTCTTCAATATCGGCTTTCCGTGGATCGTGCTGTCAGCGGGGATTCTGGGGGCCATCGGCGGCAATCTGGCGCCACAAAAATTCAGGAGCGGCGGCGGCCACGGCGCGAGCAATAAGGACTATGGTCCGGCAATCATCGACGACGACACCCCCACGCCCGGACACGCCCGATTTTCCTGGATCAAGCTCGCCGCCACAATTTCGGTGTTTGTGCTGGTCTGGCTGGTCGCCATGTTCGCGATTCGCGGGGAACCCGCTCTGGCAAACATGGGCAATTTCTTTACCCGGGCCGCCTTCCTGACCATAGGCGGGGCGTATGCTGTTTTGCCCTACGTGTATCAGGGTGGAGTGGAACACTTTGCCTGGCTCACCGGCCCGCAGATGATGGATGGGCTGGCGCTGGGCGAAACCACACCGGGGCCGCTCATCATGGTGGTTACCTGGGTGGGCTATCTGGGTGGGGTAGCCAAGGATGTTTATGGCAATTCTGTTGCTGCAGGTCTGGCGGGGGCGGCGGTGGCAACCTTCTTCACCTTTCTGCCCTGCTTTCTGTTCATTCTGGCGGGCGGGCCGATGGTTGAAGCGAGCCGCGGCGAGCTGAAGGTGACTGCTCCGCTCACCGGCATTACGGCCGCTGTGGTCGGGGTGGTCTTCAACCTCGCGGTGTTTTTTGCCTGGCATGCCTTCTGGCCCCAAGCGACCGCTACGGCGCCATTTTCCGGGCCTTTCGAGTGGTTCCCGGTTATCGTCGCCCTGGCCAGTTTCGTTATGCTGTACAAGTACAAGGCCGACATCATCAAGGTGATCGCCGCGTGCGCCTTGGCAGGTCTTGCTTTTTCAATGTTGATCTGAGAAAACGACATGGAATGTGTTAACCGCCCTGTGAATTGTCCTAGAGCCTCGTGGCCGTGATTTACTGCGCGCGGCGTGTCCATGCGGCCGGGCGCGGTCGTTGTAACCGGGTCATGCGCCGCGCCTGGTTGGAGGCTGGCATCGTCGCCTGGGTTGGCGCAAAATTGTGCCAGCGACCATGCGCTGCACAGGCATGGAGATGCTCAAGTACGATGTCTGGGTCAAAGTAGAACTTACCCACAACTGGCCGCCAAAGGCCCAAAGGAGACTCGATGAAACTGATGATCGCCCTGCTGGTGCTTGCGGCCAGTGGTACTGCTTATGCCTTCCCTTGGTACGCGTCAGGCAACGGAATTCGGGGCGCGGACCTGATGAGCCCCGCGGAGCGTCAGGCCCATGTTGCACGCTTGCAAGCCATGAAGACCTTGCCCGAATGCGAGGCCTATTGGACCACGCACAATCAGGACATTGACGCGCGCGCCAAAAGACAAGGTGTACAGCTTCCCCCTGTACAAGGCGATCCTTGCAAGATCATGGTCATGTTTGGCCGGATCAAGTAATTCGTGGATCAATAGCCGGGTGATTCTCAGAGTAACCGGCATGATCGCTTCTGCATCGAGGGGACAAGGTAAAATCATGCCTTTCGTGTCTTCAAGGTGCAGTCATGATCCGGCCACTTGTCGGCGTCGTTATGGGTTCATCCAGCGACTGGGAAGTCATGCAACATGCGGTCGCCCAGTTCAAGTCCTTCGGTATTCCCTATCAAGCACGTGTGGTTTCCGCCCACCGCACGCCGGACCTTCTCTATGAATACGCCGGCCAGGCAGAAGCCCGCGGCCTGAAGGCGATCATTGCCGGGGCAGGTGGCGCCGCGCACTTGCCGGGCATGCTGGCGGCCAAGACCGCGCTGCCGGTTCTGGGCGTGCCAATACCAACAAGATACCTCAGGGGACAAGACTCCCTGTTATCCATCGTGCAAATGCCGAAGGGCATACCGGTGGCGACCTTCGCCATCGGCGAGGCAGGCGCTTCCAACGCTGCGCTCTTTGTCATCGCCATGCTGGCTTTGCACGATGGCGGCCTGGCAGATCAATTGCGGGAGTTTCGCCGGGGCCAGACCGATTTCGCGCTCAACATGATCTTGCCGGATGTCGAGTAAGCCCATCCTGCCCGGCGCCGTGCTGGGCATCCTGGGGGGTGGCCAACTGGGCAGAATGTTTACCGTAGCAGCCCGCACCATGGGTTATCAGGTCATGGTTCTCGACCCGGACCCGCAAAGCCCGGCCGGGCAGATGGCCGACGTGCATTTGCAGGCCGGCTATGACGATCACGGCGTGCTGAAAGACATGGGTGCGGCCTGCGCTGCAGTGACGACCGAATTCGAGAACGTGCCCGCTTCAAGTCTGATCGAGCTCTCACGCTATTGCCGGGTGGCGCCCAATGCGGATGCGGTCGCTATCGTGCAGGACCGCAGCCGGGAAAAATCCTGGCTCAGGGGAAACGGCTTCGCCACCGCGCCTTTTGCGTTGATTGAAAATGCCGACGGACTGGAGGGCGCAGCGGCGAAGATTGGATTTCCCGCGATCCTCAAGGTGAGTCGCTTTGGCTATGACGGCAAGGGCCAATTCCGAGTGGGCTCCAGTGCAGACCTTAAGGCTGCCTATGCACGGTTGAACGGCGTGCCCTGCGTGCTGGAATGCCTGGTCAGACTCGACTGCGAAGTATCCGTGGTGTTGGGCCGCAATGATGCGGGCGAGTGCGTCTGTTTTCCCGTGGGTGAGAACCGCCATGAGCACGGCATACTGGAGATGACCATCGTGCCCGCCCGCGTCAACGCGGAGTTGGCTTCCCGGGCACAGGCTCAGGCGGTGGCGGTTGCGGAAAAGCTCCGCTACGTGGGGACACTCGGCGTGGAGTTTTTTGTCTCTGACGGCGGGCTGCTGATCAACGAAATCGCTCCGCGCCCCCACAATTCGGGTCATTACACCCTGGATGCCTGCGTGACGGACCAGTTCGAACAACAGGTCCGAGCGCTGTGCGGACTGCCGCTGGGCGATGCGCGCCTGCTGACCCCGGTGGCGATGGTAAATCTGCTGGGGGATATCTGGCGGCCTGAACCTGACTGGATGTCCCTGCTCGCTCACCCGACTATCAGGCTGCATCTTTATGGCAAGACCGAGGCGCGGGCCGGACGCAAGATGGGTCATTACAACTGTTTGGCCACCAGTATCGAAGAAGCTGAAGAATTGGCACGGACGACCCGCTCCCGCCTTGCGGGATTAGCACGTCCCTAGTCGCCGGTTTCGAATCGCCTGGCTTCCGGCAAGTACTCGCGCCAGTCCGTTCACGGCTGCCCGCCCCGGATCTAACCCCCGGCTTTGGTCAGGGAGGTGAGTTTTTGCTCAACGCGCACACCGTCTTCCACCACGCGAATCTTGACTGGCAGATGTGGCAGGTTGCGGCTGATCCAGACCGAGATGGCCTTTTGCCCCGGAGCGGCATCGCGGCGGTACTCGACCACATCAAATGTGCCGGCCGGCGTTGTCAGGGCGGAGGCGGGGTACTGGTTGTAGCGATAAATGTCCACATCCTTGCCGTTGGCGATGGGGACCACAACCTTGTCCGGCAGGCTGGGCAGATACAGGAACGAGTAGATCTGGGAAAGGTTGTCCTGCGTTCCGGCGGACAATGATTCCTGCCTCACCAGATTGTTGTGCCTGAGGGTGAGCGACATCGCCTTCCAGTCGAACTCGACCTGGTCGGTCTTTTTCGGGTTGTCGCTGCGCAGGCGCCGGTAAAGGGTAGGGGAAAGACTATTGTTGGAAATCATTCCATGGCTTTCCAGACGGTTGATCCCGGGCACAATGTACTTTAGGGCTCCAGTCGCCCGACTCTCGCTCACCAGCGAATAATGCTCACCGGTTCTCCGGAAAGCGTCCGTAACCTGGCCCATTTCAATGCCATTGCGGGCCAGGCTGTAGACCGCCGTGAAGCTTGAGCCAGCCGGGGACGCCGCACCTGCCGGGCAGGCCAGGGAAAAAATCAGCGCTGACAGAAAGAGTCGGATCATCTCAATCATGCGGAAAGGTATCGGAACATAGTGCCTGTGACGCTGTTTCTCCCTTGACGTTCACGATCCCGTCCGAAATGACCAGTCGATGCTGCGCAAACCAGCGCACCGCCAGGGGATAAATCCGGTGCTCTTCGACCAGAACGCGCGCAGCCAGTGTCTCATGCGTGTCTTCGGGCAATACCGGCACGGCAGCCTGAATAATGATGGGGCCGTGGTCCAATCGGGGCTCGACAAAATGCACAGTGCAGCCGTGAATCTTGACCCCTTCCGCCAATGCATGTGCGTGCGTGTTTAGACCCGGGAAGGCCGGAAGCAGCGAAGGATGGATATTGAGCAGCCGACCCTGGTAATGGTCCACGAAGGCTTTGCTGAGGATGCGCATGTAACCGGCCAGAATCACGAGGTCGGCACCGGCTTCGTCGATTCGTGACGCCAGAATCTGGTCGAATGCCTCCCGGCTGGAGTAGGCCCGGTGATCCAGGGCAAGGGCGGGAATGCCATGCCGCCTCGCGTGGTCCAGGCCGGGCGCATCGGCCCGGTTGCTGATGACGGCGGTGAAAGTCACCGGCAGGTCTGACTCAAGCAGCGCCTTTAGATTGCTGCCGCGCCCGGAGAGAAGAACAACAGCCTTGATCATTTATCGAATCTTGGACATAGAGAACAAGAGGACAGGCGGAGCAAGCATCCAGGAAATTCTCTCACCATCTCCGCGACGTGGAACTATCCGATTGCGACCCGTTCACCGTCGGCTGGACGCTCGATGATTTCACCGATCTTCCACGCGGTTTCGCCCGCAGCCAGCAGGTGGGCAAGGGCCGTGTCGGCGTCTTCTGGCGCAACGACCGCCACCATGCCGATGCCGCAGTTGAAAGTGCGGTACATTTCGGCATTGTCAATGTTTGCGGTGGATTGCAGCCAGTCGAATAGCGGCCCCCAAGTCCAGGCACTGCGCTGCAAGGTTGCGGCACAGGTATCTGGCAGCACGCGCGGTATATTGCCGGTGAGGCCGCCTCCAGTGATGTGCGCCAGTCCCTTCACCGGCAGGGTCTGCATCAGGTCAAGCAGGGGCTTTACGTAAATGCGGGTGGGCGCCATCAACACATCAACGAATGGCCGGCCATGAAAATCCGCCTGGAGGTCTGCGCCGCTGACTTGCAGGAGTTTGCGCACCAGGGAATAGCCGTTGGAATGGCAGCCGCTGGAAGCCAGACCCAGCACCGAGTCGCCGGGCAGGATATTGCGGCCGTCTATCAATTTGGATTTTTCCGCCACCCCCACTGCGAAGCCTGCCAGGTCGTATTCACCGTCCGGATACATGCCGGGCATTTCCGCCGTCTCACCGCCGATCAAGGCGCAGCCCGCCTGCTTGCATCCTGCGGCAATGCCGGCTATCACGGCTTCGGCGTTGTCCACATCCAGTTTTCCGGTGGCGAAGTAGTCGAGGAAAAACAGCGGTTCGGCTCCCTGCACCAAAATGTCGTTGACGCTCATGGCTACCAAGTCGATGCCGACGGTGTCATGTTTGTTGAATTGGAAGGCCAGCTTGAGCTTGGTGCCCACGCCATCGGTGCCGGAAACCAGCACCGGTTCGCGAAATCTCTTGGAGATTTCGATGACAGCGCCAAAGCCCCCTATACCGGTCAGCACCTCGGGTCGGTAGGTGGCCCTCGCAAGGGGCTTGATACGCTCCACCAGGGCATCGCCTGCATCGATGTCGACCCCGGCATCCTTGTAAGAAATGGAAGTCACTTTAGACTCGGTTGATCCAGGTCCGACATTTTACCGTCTATGAGCTTCTCGCGCCCCGAAAACCTCCCCTGCCCGGTACTGGCCGCCTGACCGGTCCTGCCCACGGCGGCGGTGCTGCTGGCGGCGCTGCGTCATCTGCGCGCGGCGTAGGTGCAAGCTTCAACTTACCGGGGCGACTATAATGCCAAACTTTCGTCCCCTGCCTATGCCATGACCGCCCCCCTGTTCGAGTCCTCCATCAAGAGCCTGCCGCTCATATCCAGAGGCAAGGTGCGCGACATTTACGCGGTGGACGACAGGCGCTTGCTGATCGTCACTACAGATCGTCTGTCCGCTTTCGATGTCGTGATGCCCACCCCCATACCGGGCAAAGGCCAGGTCCTGACGGCGGTTTCCCAATTCTGGTTTGGCAAGCTGGCGGGCATCCTTCCCGACCAGTTAACCGGACAGGCGCCGGAATCGGTGCTAAAGGCCGATGAGTTCGACCAGGTCAAGGGCCGGGCCATGGTGGTCAAGCGCCTCAAGCCCTTGCCGGTGGAAGCCATTGTGCGTGGCTATCTGGCGGGTTCCGGTTGGGCGGAGTACCAGGAGGCTGGCCGGTTGTGCGGCATTTCTCTGCCTGCCGGGCTGCGCCAGGGCGATAAGCTGCCCAAACCCCTGTTCACGCCTTCCACCAAAGCCGAGTTGGGCCAGCATGACAAAAATATCGACTTTGCCCGCTGTGAAGAAATGTTGGGCAAGCCGCTTGCGACCCAGGTGCGCGATGTCAGCCTCGCGCTCTACGCGCGGGCGGCGGAATACGCGGCGAGTCGCGGCATCATCATTGCCGATACCAAGTTCGAGTTTGGTCTGGATGAACAAAGGCGCCTGCATCTGATCGATGAGGTGCTGACCCCTGATTCTTCCCGCTTCTGGCCATCGGACCGGTATCGGCCCGGTACCAATCCGCCCAGTTTTGACAAGCAGTTTGTGCGCGACTGGTTGGAGGCGAGCGGCTGGAACAAGCGGCCGCCCGGACCCGCCCTGCCGGATGAAGTGGTACGGCAGACCGCGAAGAAATATCAGGAAGCCTTGCGACGGCTGACTACTTGAAGTTTGCGTTCAGGTAATCCGTCACCGCCTTCACCAGTTCGCTGTCCAGCCCAGTGTAGAAGTGATCGGCCTTGGGCATCATTTGTTGCCGCGAACCCGGCTTGCCGGCGAGCGCGGCCTTGCGCGCGGGGGCGTTGGCCAGCACTTCGGGCAAGTCGTTCTCGCCAAAGAGGTCAAGTACGGGCAGACGGAGCCTCTTGAAATCCTCCTTCCCTCCAAGACCCGCCGCAACCCAGGCCTCGATCGTCGGGTCGGGATTATCGGTCAGATAGGAATACGCCATCCGTGAGCCCAGGCTGTGCGACACAATCGCAATACGATTGTAGCCCTTGGCCTTTAGAAAATTGACTGCCAATTTCATACGCTCCCTGGCTTCCGGAAAAGTGGGCAGGTAGTCACTGCTTTCGGCCTCGTTCTTAAGCACTGGCATTTGTATCGACAGCGTCGTGTAGCCTTGATCGGCCAGCGCCGCGCGCAATACGCCGATCAGTCCCCAATCAGGATGCACTCCCATGCCATGCACCAGCACAACCGCACGTTTCGGATCCTTCCCAGGAGTATAGAGCGCCAGAAATTCATGCTGGTTAGCCTGCTTGAGGTAGATCGCATCACCCACCACGAGCCCCGGAACGACCTCATCCGCCCATTTCTTCTCTCGGGCATAGTCCGAGGCAGCGCTGGGCTGTGCAAGCAGCGTGCTGATAAAAGCCAATAAAATCATAATACTTCTCATGTTTTCTCCAAGTCTCGTTCGATTGGGGTAATAAATTGCTGGCTTGAGGCTAAATTCAGACTTATAAATACCGTTTTATACTCTAGTTAGTGCGCGGAATTTGCGCCCAATGCTAACGCCGAGTGGAGAACTCTTTGAGCATTCATCGTCCCCGTTTGCATTCAGTCGAAAACACCGGCAGCAAGCTTTCCCCTGAAGATTCAGTTCGCCCCGAATGGCCCGGCGGTTTTGTCATGATTGTAGACGACCGCGGTACCGCTCGAAGTCTGCTCGAAGGCTTGGCCCGTTCCCTCGACCAGGGATTGCTGGTGGAAAGTTATGCCGATCCCAAGCAAGCATTGGCGAGGGTTGCCGAACTGACCCCGGACCTTATTATTTCTGACTACCGGATGCCGGGCATGGATGGAGTGGAATTCACGCGGCGACTGCGCGCGTTGCCCAAGCTGGTTGACGTGCCGATAGTCATTGTTACCGTGGTGGAAGACCGGCAGATTCGCTATCAGGCGTTGGAGGCCGGCGCAACGGACTTTCTTACCCGACCCATCGATCCCCAGGAATGCCGGGCCCGGTGCCGCAACTTGTTGGCGCTCAGGCGCAGTCAGCGTGTCGTGACCGAACGGGCGAAATGGCTGGAAGAGCAGGTAATGCAGGCGACCCGGGATGTTCAGATGCGCGAACAGGAAACCTTGCTGATATTGGCACGCGCGGGGGAATACCGGGATCAACAAACTGGCTGCCACATCTTCCGCATGGCAAAATTTGCCCGCGCCATTGCCGAGGAACTCAAACTGACTGCGATGGAATGCGACGAGATCGAATCCGCGGCGCCCATGCATGATATCGGAAAGATCGGCATACGTGACGAAATCCTGCGCAAGCCCGGCCCTCTTACCGAAGAAGAAACCCTGGAAATGCGCCGGCACCCCCGCATCGGCCACGAAATTCTGGCGGGCGGCACCTCCACCTCCCGTTTTTTGCAGATGGGCGCGATAATTGCGCTTGGCCATCACGAAAAATTCGACGGCACCGGCTATCCGCAAGGCTTGGCTGGCGACTCCATTCCTCTGCCGGCGCGCGTTGCCGCGGTGGCAGATGTGTTCGATGCGCTGACCTCGGTCAGGACCTACAAGAAGGCTTGGTCCATGCAGGAGGCATTGGACTGGATCAAGAGCCAGATCGGCAGCCATTTTGACCCCGACTGCGCCCATGCCTTCCTGGTCCGGCTGGATGAAGTGGCCCAGATCATGCAAGAGTACCCGGATGCAAATACCTGACGCCCCACCCACCATGCGCAGCCTGATTCGTGACGCCGTGGCGGACATCCGCCAGCGGATACGCGCGCGCCCGGACACCGAGTTTCAGCAGGCCCTTATCCGGGTGGTTATCGGCTTGGGATTTTACGGGTTTTTTTGCAGCCCGTATGCCCACCTTGATGGCCCATCGCGTGAGCACGCGGAGCTGGTTAGTCTGGCATTCGTTGCCGTTTCCACGGCCCTGCTGGTGGTCGTTGCAATGAGCAAATACGCAGTGCCTGTGCGTCGCGTATTAGGAATGGTGCTCGATTTTTCTACCGCGTCCTATTTGATGATACATGCGGGTGAATCGGGCAGTCCGCTTTTGGTGGTCTATCTATGGGTCACTCTGGGCAACGGCTTACGTTACGAGACGAAATACCTTTTCATTTCTGCGGCGTTTGGAATTTCGGGATTCGTGGGCGTGATGCTTCTGTCTGACTATTGGCAGAAGAATGAGGCGATCGGCTTGGGCTTCCTGTTGTGCATGATTGCGGTGCCTGCCTATACCTATTCCCTGACAAAACGGTTGCATGGTGCAGTCAAACAGGCGCAGGCCGCCAACGCCGCCAAATCGCAGTTCCTGGCCAACATGACTCATGAATTGCGAACCCCGCTCAACGGGGTGATAGGTGTGGCTGATCTCCTGACGGAAACCCCGCTCAACCGTGAACAAAAGGAACTGACCGGGGTCATTCGATCATCGGCAGACACTCTGCTCAAGCTGATCGAAAATGTGCTGGATATCTCCCGAATCGAAGCGGGAAAACAGATGGTGGAAAGCGTGGATTATGACCTTCACCGCCTGGTAAACCGCACGGTGCTGATGCTGGAACCGCAAGCAAGCAAGAAGGGGCTGGTTCTGGCCAGCCACATCGCGCCGCAAACCCCGTTTCAGCTCCGTGGTGATGCGCGCCACGTGCGCCAGGTCTTGATCAATCTAATCGGCAATGCCATCAAGTTCACCGAACATGGCAGGGTGGACGTGTATGTCCGGCCGCAGGGTCTCGGAACCAAGCTCAAATTGCGCTTTGAGGTTGTGGATACCGGCATCGGCATTGCGGAGCATGCCCAGTCGCGGATATTCGAAAGTTTCAATCAGGCCGACGCATCGATTACCCGTCGTTTTGGTGGCAGCGGGCTGGGGACCGCAATTTCCAAGCAGTTGGTTGAACTGATGGGCGGACGCATAGCTTTCTCCAGCCGGGTGGGGGAAGGCAGTACCTTCTGGTTTGAATTGCCTGCCATCCAGACGGAAGAGCAGGATGCAACCCAGGACCTGGACAAGACACTTGTCCAGTTGCAGGTTGGGGTCTTGGCCAACGCCGAATTACGCGTGCGCCTCGCCGATTTGATTCGTGGCTGGGCGGGGCAAGTCGTGCCGGTAAGCACGCCCATTTCGATTCTGTCCGGCCTGACTGACGGCACGATGCAGGACTTGCGGGCGGTGTTGGTAGAGCGCCAGCAACTGGGCGCTCAGGCCCAATCATTTATTCAGTTGCTGCAAGACTGTCCGCGCAAGGTGCCGGTCATCCTGGTTGACAACGACTTGGAGCATTCTGTACCGGACGCCGACTGGCTGCAAATGGGCTATTCCGCGGTGCTAAAGGCGCCGATCAACCCGACGCTGTTGTTCAACACGCTGCATGCTGCGGCGACCGAAACTGAACTGCCGGAAAATGTGGTTTCCCTGGCAGAACACTTTCAGGCCAAAGCTGGCGGCCACTACAGGTTGCGAATATTGGTGGCGGAAGATAATCCGGTCAACCAGCGAGTAATCAGGGGCTTGCTCGAAACAGCCGGTCATGAAGTGGTGGTGGCGCGGGACGGAGAAGAAGCTCTTTCGTTGCTGGAGACGAGTCGGGAGAAATTCAGCGCGGCCATTCTGGACATGCACATGCCCAAGTTTTCCGGACCGGAAGTGGCCAAACGCTGGCGCTTTATGGAGCAAGAGCATCTTCCCCTCATCATGCTCACCGCAGATGCAACACAAGAGGCCCAGCAGATTTGTACCGACGCCGGGGTGGACGCTTTTCTGACCAAGCCGGTCAATAGCCGCAGTCTGATGGAAGTCCTGGCCAAACTGACCAGTCAGCCCAAGGCCGACGTTGTGCCGGCCAACCTGGGACAGCAGCGGAAACAGACTGTGGTGGACCAGGATGTCCTGCGCGAGTTGGCCGAGTTGGCAGGAGGTCTGGATTTTGTGCGCGATCTGATCGGTGGATTCAAGGAGGACGCAGAGCGGTCCTATGTGGAAGCAGAATCGGCTTTGTCGGTCCAGGATTATGGTGCCTGGAAAGACCATCTCCACATGTTGAAAGGTGGCGCGAGCGATGTAGGCTGCGGACTGTTGGCGGCGGCGTGTATCGATGCGGAACGCATCAAACCCTACGAAATCGGTCAGGCTGTGGCCAGGGAAAAACTGACCGCGGTGCGGGCCGCCCTGGACAGTGCCAAGGCCGCCCTCGATGACTACCTAGCCAGCCAGCGGAGCGCTGTTCAAGGCAGTTGAAGTTCCTGC
Organism: Thiobacillaceae bacterium; assembly: GCA_049592895.1. Classification (GTDB taxonomy): domain Bacteria; phylum Pseudomonadota; class Gammaproteobacteria; order Burkholderiales; family Thiobacillaceae; genus DASQBT01. Next base: position 13,107 of record JBAWGM010000326.1, read on the forward strand.
CTTGCCGTTTTGTCGGCTAACCAGCCGTTCCATCATGCGCAGGTCCTTGGGCTCCAGACGCATGGCAGCATCGACCCAAACCTCGGCAATCTGCATCAGTTCGACATACGAAATTGGCTGGCTTATTTCCCGTGCGGCACGCAATGCCAGGGTGCCGTTGCGTGCTCTGGCTTCCCGGCGAATGTATTCATAGACCGCCTCCTCTCCTTCCCCGGATTCAGCCAGCACATCGACCACACCCAGTTCATGGAGCTCTTCGGCCAGGTATAGCTTGCCGGAAAGAATGATCTGCTCGGCTTTTTGGTGTCCGATGCGTCGTCCCAACAGGGTGATCGCTCCCATGCCGGGGAACAGGTTGAACAGAATTTCCGGGAAACCCATCTTGCAGCCGCGTTCGGCCACCAGCACATTGCCTGACAGGGCACATTCAAAGCCGCCACCCAGCGCATCACCCTGAACCAGGGTGATGGATTTCAGGCCGGGCCGGTTCAGGTGCGTGGCATTGTGGTAAACAGGGTCAATGCAGGCTCTTGCGTAGCTCAGCAACTGGTCACGGTTCCGTGCTTCAATGAGTTGACGGAACAAATTCAAATCGCCACCAAGGTTATAGACTCCGGGCGTCGACGACGCGATAACCATGTATTTGATGTCGCTTGCATCGGGATCATCAATTCGTCTGGCAAGCTCGCTAAACCACGCAACATAATCGGAAAGAAGCGTGTGAGTGAAACATGCCCTGGGTTCCGCGTGCATGTAGCCCCACGCAATCTGATTGTGTTCGTCAAAAAACGTGGTTAGATGAGTAAATCCTGTGGCCTGGGCTGGCAGAGTATCTTTCACCGCTCGCAGATGGGACATTGCGCTCTCTCCTTGATTTGATTCAATGTTGACAACGATCTTCCCTCGAAAGCAGAAGCAGAGTAACGCCGGAAAAGGGCCAAAAACAAGAAGCCCATTATGAAATTTAATTCGGCCTCAATAAATAGATAAAATGGTATGAAATTATCAATATCTTGTGTCTCCGTTGAGTTGGCTCGATGATTGCTTATGATTTGTTTCCGCCGCCTGTGTGTATTACAGGATAACAAGATCCGAATAACGCGACAAGCTGGGAAGTTGAGTTTACAGTGCGAACGTCATCCTGATAGCCAGGAGCAAGAGCAGCAGCGCAAAGATCGTCTTTAATTTTGCCACCGGAAGGGCATGCGCAGTCTTGGCACCCAGCGGTGCAGTGAGGACGCTGCCCAAGGCAATGCCGCCCAGGGCAGGCAAGGACACAAATCCGAGGCTGCCAGGAGGCAGTCCGGCATGCTGCCAGCCACCAATGAGGTATCCCACCGCGCCCGCCGCCGCGATGGGAAAACCGATCGCAGCCGATGTGCCAATGGCGCGGTGCAGCGGCACGTTGCACCATGCCAGGAACGGAACGGAAAGGGTGCCGCCGCCTATACCCACCCAACTGGACACCGAGCCGATGATGGCTCCTGTACCAAACATACCCGGTCGGCCGGGCAGTTCCCGGCTGGGCTTGGGCTTGAGATTCAACGCCATTTGCAGGGCAGCATAAAACAGAAATGCGACGAAGAAGATTTTCAGCGGTCGCGCCGGTATCAGGCTGGCCAGCCAAGCTCCGGCCAGCGTGCCGCACACGATCCCCGGGGCGATTAGTTTCAGGGTCGACCAGTCCACTGCGCCATGCCGGTGGTGGGCACGAACGCTGGATAGCGAAGTAAACAGTATGGAAGCCAGCGAGGTGCCCAGCGCCAGATGAGGCTGTATGGCGGGCGATACCCCTTGCGCATCGAACAGCCAGATTAGCGCAGGCACGATGATCAGCCCGCCGCCGACGCCCAGGAGTC
>JBAWGM010000327.1:0-8541 GCA_049592895.1 Thiobacillaceae bacterium
CCGGGGCTCAATGCAGAGTTAACCGATGTCGAGGTGGTGATCGCGCGCACCGAGCCGGCATATGGCCCTTGGCCCGAAGTGCATGAAATCAAGGATTTGTATCTGGACGCCATCGCTGCGGCGCGAAATTGCATCTACATCGAGAACCAGTATTTCACCGCGTCGGCCATTGGCGCCGCCTTGGCCAACCGGCTCATGGAACCGCAAGGACCCGAGGTGGTGGTGGTGTCGCGGCAGTCCGGCGGCTGGCCTGAATCCAATACCCTGGAGGTGCTGCGCGCGTGTCTGATCCGCGATCTCACCGCCTCCGACCGCTTCGGGCGGCTGAGGATCTATATTCCGCACCAGCTCGGCCAGCCAATCAACGTGCACAGCAAGCTCATGGGGTCGACGATTGTCTGCTGCGAGTCGGCTCGGCCAACCTCAACAATCCCTCCATGGGCTTGGACACCGAATGCGACCTGGCGATCGAAGCCGCCGACGCCGTTTCGCGACCGGCTGCTGGGCGAGCATCTGGGGGTGAGCCCCGCCCAGGTGAGCGCAGGGATTGAACGCTTCGGCAGCGTAATCAAGACCATTGATGCCCTGCGTGGCAACCCGCGCAGCCTGGAGCCCTTCACGCCGCCAATCACGGCCGGGCTGGAGGCGGGATTGACCAATACCCTGCTGGTTGATCCCGAGCGGCCGGTGAATCCGGAATGGCTGGCCGAAGAGATCGTTCCCGGCGAGACGCAGGCGCGCGCCCACCGGCGCATCCTGGCGCTCTCCGGAGTGCTGCTGGCCCTGGGGGGACTGGCCGCAGCCTGGCGATGGACGCCCCTCGTGCAATGGCTGGACATTCACAAGCTGGCCCAATACGCCGAGTGGCTCAAGTCTGTGCCGGGCACGCCCCTGTGGGTGCTGGGCATCTATCTGCTGGCAAGCCTGGTGGCGGCGCCCATCACGGTACTGGTGGTGGCCACGCTGCTGGTGTTCGGCCCAGCCTTGGGTTTCGTCTATTCACTGTGCGGGGCGCTCGTCGCGGCGGCCTTCGACTTCTGGCTGGGCCATGCACTCGGACGCGCGGCCATCCGCCGGCTTGCCGGTCCGCGCCTCAATGCCATCAGCCGCAGGCTGGGCGAGAGCGGTCTGCTCGCGGTGTTGGCGGTACGCGTCATTCCGGTGGCCCCGTTTACCGTGGTCAATCTTGTGGCGGGCGCCCCACGCATCCGCTTTCACGATTTCATGCTGGGCACGCTCCTGGGCCTGATGCCGGGCCTACTGGCCTTGACCCTATTTTCCGACCGGGTGATGTCCGCCCTGCGAAACCCTTCGCCCCTCTCGCTGACTTTGCTTGCAGTAGCGCTCGCCGCCATCGCCGCTGGCGCGTATGCCTTGCGGCGCTGGCTGAAGCGCAACGGCAGTGCCAACCGCGGAGAGATGATCTGATCTGCCAGGTTCAGAAGGTCTGCACCAGATGCCCGTGAGAATGCCCGATTACATTGCGCGCCCGCATTTCCTGCTCGTGGTTCGCGGGATGGACCACAACGGCCCAATGGCCCTGGCGCGCCGCTTCTTCCACCTCGGTGATCAAGACATCATGGTCGGGCCGCAGTGAAACGAGCCCGCCAAACATCATGCCCACAACCGCGCCGAAGCCTGCGGTGATGATCACCGTGTAATACGGGCTTGCGCGCGCAAACTCCACGCCGGACAACAGTAGCGCCGCCGCGACGACCAGACCCACGATCAGGCCCACGATCCCAAGCGCGATATGCGAGCGGATCAGCGTACGGGCGATGCCGGCCTGCTCAGGCTCCAGCTTGCGTTCCACAGCCGGATCCTCAGGACCCACCAGTCTGACCTGCTCGGCCCCAAGCGCGCCCTCCCGCATGATCTCGTCGGCTACGGCACGGGCTTCCTCGGCCTCGTCGAAGACCCCGGCCACTTTGCTGAGAGAGTGTTCGCCAAATAGTATCGACATTGCATACTCCTTTCCTCTTACCCGCCCGTCCAGAGGGGCGGGATACCTGATCGTCGCATAATTCGCGCCAGCCCCTCCGATCGCCACCAGCGCAAAACCCCGCTGCAGTTTTGGCCAAGCGCGCCCTTTAACGGAGCGGCCCTTGGACCAATGAATCACCCCCCTCCTTCACAATAGGTCCCCGACCGCGTTGTGAGGGGGGGACGTCGCTGTCGCAAATCAGCAACAACCACACATCGCTTCTTGCTCCCGTTGCCTATGGGTTTTCCATTCCCAGAGAAGATTTTGAATGTCCTATAAAGAACGAAGAGCATCCCTATTCGAGAAAGTCTTGTATGGAAGCGTCTGCGGCCGAGGCCGGCGACAGAGAGGACTTGCGTACCCAAGGCGAACGCAGAGTCCGCGAGACACAAGTGCAGCGATGTATGCGCAGCCCAAGCCTGGTACTGTCCCTGATCCCGCCGCAGCTGGCATGACACGACACGACCACCCCGACCGCCATCCGGCGGGAACTGGATTAGCTTCGATCCTTTCCAATTATTGCGGGCTATTCGTGCTGGGCTTCGGCTCTTGTCGCGCGCACGCCGGCTGATCAAGCAATGCGAATGCGGCCCCAGACGTAACCGCGCAAAACGCAAGGGAGCGATGAGAAATGCCAGTTGGCGGAAGCAGGCCCACGTTTTCGGTGGCCTCATACAACATACACCGCTGCTTGGGGATGGACCGCCGGCGGGATGCCGCGCGCATCGCCGCAGTCATCCGCGATCTGGATTGCGACGCAGTCGGGCTGCAGGAAGTCGACTCGCATGCCGGACCGCATGCCGATTCGATGCAGCTCGAATATCTTGCACGCGCCACTGGCATGGAAGCGATCTCCGGGCCGACCATCCTGCATCACGATGGCGATTACGGCAACGCGCTGCTCACCCGGCGCCCGGTGCTCGCAGTCCGCCGCCACGAACTTTCCTTCGCCACCCACGAGCCACGCGGCGCCCTGGATGTCGACCTGGACATCGATGGCATGGCGCTGCGCATCATCGTGACCCATCTGGGCTTGCGCCCGGCGGAGCGTCGCCATCAGGTCAAGCTGCTGCTCAGCTTGCTGCATCCTGTCGAGCATAGCCAGATCGTCGTGGCGCTGGGTGACATCAATGAGTGGCTGCCCATCGGCAGGCCGCTGCGCTGGCTGCATGGCCTGCTTGGCAGCCCGCCGTCCCAGCGTACGTTTCCGACCTGGTTGCCGATATTCGCCCTTGACCGGATATGGGTGCGCCCGCGCAAGTCTTTGCTCGACCTGCGCGCGCAGGACGGCCCCCTGGCACGGAGGGCCTCCGACCACTACCCGCTCAGGGCGGTCATTTCGCTCACATGAGCGGCATATGAACCTGTACGTCGGCACCAGCGGCTATTCCTACAAGGAATGGAAGGGCAATTTCTATCCCGAGAACCTGCCTGCGGCGCGGATGCTGCACTATTACGCCGAGCGCTTTCGGACCGTCGAGATCAACAATACGTTCTACCGCATGCCCAAGACTTCGGTGCTGGAAGCCTGGGCCGGCGAAGTTCCCGCCGATTTCAGGTTCGTGCTCAAGGCCTCACAGCGGATTACGCACATACAGCGGCTCAAGGACGCGGACGAGTCCCTGGCGTACTTGCTCGATGTTGCCGGGACGTTGAACGAGCGCCTGGGGCCCCTGCTGTTTCAGTTGCCGCCGAATCTGAAGAAGGATGCTCCGCGGCTGCGCGAGTTTCTCGCCTTGCTGCCGTCGCAGCGCCGCGCGGCACTCGAGTTCCGCCATCCGTCCTGGTTCGACGAAGAGGTCTTCGCGCTGCTGCGCGATCATCAGGCGGTGTTGTGCATCGCCGAGGCGGAGGGAAATCTTGAGGTGCCCTTCGTGGCGACCGCAGATTGGGGCTACCTGCGCCTGCGGCGGCCCGACTACGGCGATACCGAGTTGAAAGCCTGGGTCAAGCGGGTGCGCACGCAGCCCTGGCAGGAAGTATTCGTATTCTTCAAACACGAGGATGAAGGCAAGGCCCCGCAGATGGCGAAGCGGTTTATCGAGTTGGCCGCACGGTAGAGCGCCTTCCAAGCCTGTCCTGAGCCTGTCGAAGAGGCGCGATGCTACGGAGCGGCCTGGAGGCCGCTCCTAAACATCGCCGGCCAGCTTGCGATATCGCGCCAGGTGACGGATCGCCTGCCTGGGCTTGCCGAGCGCCTCGTAGACGCGTGCCAGGTTGTAGTGGCCATCGGCCATGTCGGGGTCATCGCGCAGCGCCGCCTCGTATTCGCTTGCTGCCTCAGCCAGGCCATCCCTGTCCTCAAGCAGCACGCCGAGGTTGTAGTGCAGCAAGGTGTCGCTGCCGCACGCGGTCAAGCCGCTGCGGTAGACCTGTTCGGCCTCGGCCAGGCGGCCGGTTTCGTGCAGCATTCTGCCCAGATTGATAGCTGCCCCCAGGTGCGCCGGGTCTGCTGCCAAGGCGCGTTCATAGGCATCCTGCGCGGCTTGGGCATCGACTTCCTCCAACGCCCAACCCTGGCTGAACCAGTGCTCGGCATTCGCCTCCGCAGCCGGCTCCCCACGCTCGATGACGCGTAGCATGCCGTCGCTGACTTCGACTTCGAGCGCCAGGAGATACTGCCCGGATTCGGCCTGCCAGCGGTTGCCGCCCTCCCTGACAATGACGCGATCGCCGACTGCACAGATGCTCAGTCCGGACAGTGGCATGGCTTCGGGGAGCAGGCGGCGCAGCCGCTTGAGCGACTGGGTGATGCGCCTCGATGACAGACTGGCTTCGCTCAGAGCCCGAGCCGCTCGCAGAACGATCAGATCCTGGAATGAAAACAGGAACGCCTTGCGCGGGCCGCGCGCGGGCGCGACGAACCCGGCCTTGATCAGTCCGCGGATGGTGCTGCGCGGCAGGCCAAGCAACTTCTCGACGTCGCGCACGCCGTATTGGTTCATGAGCGCCTCGCAATCTTATTTCTTGGCGGCTTTGCGTGCCGCGGCGGCATGCTGCACGCGCTTCGGCGGCTTGCGGGTTTCAGCTTCTTTGGCCGGCGCAGGCGCTTTCTTCTTAAGACTTTCGCGCAGTGCTTCCATCAGATCGATGATCTGGGCGCCGCCTGCGGGCGCCTCTTCAGGCACGGCAATCTCCTGTCCCTCAACTTTCTTCTGCACCATGGCGTCGATCCGTTCGCGCACTTCGTCTTTGTACGCGGCAGGATCGAAACCGTCGGAACTTTGCTGCTCGATCAACTGCCGAGCGAGCTTGAGTTCGGGCTCTTTCACCGCGGCGTCTGGAATTTCCAGCTCTTCAATCGGCCGCACTTCGGCGGCATACAGGAGTTGCTGCATGACCAGGCCCTGTTCGATCGGGCGCAGCATCACGATGTATTGCTTGCCGCGGCTTGCCCAGCGCCCCACTGCGCAGCGGTTCGCCTCGCGCAGCGCCTTGGCCAGCAGCCCATACGCCTTGGCGCCGCCCTTGTCCGGGGCGAGATAGTAGGCCTTGTCGAAGAATACGGGATCGATGGACTCGATCGGCACAAACTCGGTGATCTCCACCGCACGCGAACTCGCCTCTTCCAGCGCCTTGAGCTCTTCGGGAGTGAAGACCACGTATTGATCCTTGGCGAATTCATAGCCCTTGACCATTTCCTCGCGCGGCACCACGACCTCCTCCTTGGCGCAGACATACTGCTGCTTGAGGCGTGAGCCGCAGGTGTGCAGCAGGTTGAAGGAAATCGCGCCGCCGGGTTGGGTGGCGGAATAGAGTTTGACCGGTATCGATACAAGACCGAACGAGACGGTCAGCGAAGTAATTGATCGGGCAGCCATGATGACCTCCTTAGTGGTTTTCGCGCGACAGCGTGCGCTCCAGGCTTTGTTTGCGGGTCAGGGCGTCGCGCCAGCGATCGCCGCTGTTTTGCAGGCGCTGCGCGGCATTGAAAAGGGTGAAATCCAGCGGCTGCGCCTTTTCCAGCTCTTCCCAGGCAAGCGGCATCGACACCGGCGCGCCGGGCAACCCGCGCGGCGAATAGGCGGAATTCAGCGTCTTGCCGCGCACATTCATATTGCAGTCGATGAAGATTTTGCCGGTTCGCTTCTCGATGCTCCATTCCAGCGTCACGAGCCTGGGGCTCTGGCGCAGCAGATGGCGCCCAACCATGGTGCAGACCTGGCGCGCGGCAGCGAAGTCCAGGCTGCGCTCGATCGGCACGAAGACATGCAGCCCGGTCTTGCCGGAAGTCTTGACGATAGGCTCGAGCGCCATGGCGTGCAGAATCTCACGCAGGCGGAATGCGACCTCCTTGCCTTTCTCGAACGCGGCTCGGTTGTACTCGGGCTCGGCGCCGCGCGCTTCCTTGCCGGAATAGATATACGGGTCGATGTCGAACACCACATAATCGGGATAGTTGAGGACCGAATTTTCCAGGGCCTGCAGCGACCCGCCGTAATCGGTGCCGCCGCTTTGCGCATCCGGGCCTGGCTTGGCACGCGAATGCCAGACATGGAATTCGAGCGTGCCCGACTGGGCAAGCCACAGCAGGGTCGGCAGATTGTTGCATAGCAGATAATCGTGGCGTTCGTCCTTGCTCTCCGAAAACACCGTGACCGATTGGACATACTCAGGCAGCGGCTGCTCCCAATGCTTCTGAAAGAAGCGTTCGCCTTCGATGCCTTCCGGCATCCTGATCATGGTCAGCGGCCGCTCCGCCAGATGCGGAATGAGGAAAGGCGAGACCTGCGCCAGGTAGCGCAGCAGGTCACGCTTGGTCAGCGGCGGCTGTTTGAGCGCCTTGTCTGCCGGCCAGTACACCCGATCAAGGTGGGTCAGCCGGATGCGGTGCGGCCCAACCGCAAGGGTGAATCCCGCCCCCTTGTCTTCAAGCTGGCGCAGCACATCGGCCGCCCAGGTATCGGGCTGGGTCGCAGTATCTGCCTGCGCCGCGCGCTTGAGCTCGGTGCGGCGCACGCTTTTCGGGTCGACTTCGTCGCGCAGACGAAGAAAAACCGGCGCACGAAGATAGCCGTCAGGGGTCCACTCAGCAAACTTCAATTCGGCCACCAGTTCCGGCTTGAGCCAAGTTGTGGCGCGGTGCAGCGGCGGCTGCTCGGCAAAGGGATGACGTGCGATTTCCAGTCGCGCAAAGCGCTGCTTTAGCTGGCCCAGCATCGCCTCATCGAAGCCGGATCCGACGTGCCCGGCGTAGCGCAGACTGTCCTTATCCCAGTAGCCGACCAGCAACGCGCCGAGAGGTTCGCGCGCGCCCTTGCCCTGGGTGTAGCCGCCGATGACGAATTCCGCGCTGTGTGTGGACTTGATCTTGAGCCACGCTGCCGAACGCTTCCCGGCCTCGTACCGACTGCCCTTGCGCTTGGCCATGACGCCCTCGAAGCCCTGCGCGAGCGCAGCCGGATAAAGGGCTGCGCCGTCTTCAAATGCCTGCACCAGTTGCACATAGGGGGAAGGAAGCAGGCACTGGGCGAGATAGCGCCGGCGATCGGTGTAAGGCGCATGGCGCAAATCCAGTCCGGCGAAGTGCAGCAGGTCGAAACAGCAGAAGATCACGGGCGTGTCCCGGTCGGCGGATGCGATCTCTCTCTCGGTCTTCAGTTGGGCGCGATTCTGCAGCGCGTTGAACGACGGCTTTCCGGTTGCATCGAGCGCCAGGATCTCGCCGTCCACGATCATCCCCTTGACCGCCTGCTGCGCCAGTTCGGCGGTGAGCTGCGGAAACCGCTTGCTCAGGTCCAGGCCGCCGCGCGAACGCAGTTTCACCTTTTCGTCGTCGATGAATGCCAATGCCCGGTAGCCGTCGAGCTTGGGCTCGAACATCCAGTCCGGATGAGTGAACGGCGTATCGCCAAGTTCAGCGAGCATGGGCGAGAGCTTGGCCGGCATCGCTTCCGCCTTGCCCGTCGGGGCAAGCCTGGCGGCATCAAGCTGCTCCGGCAAGGGCAGGTGTTTCAAGTCTTCGACTGTCATGCCGGATACCACCGAGCGCTCCCATTCAGCCCCGTTAACGTGGCTGGCGAACCGGTCTCGGTGCTTGATGAGCAGCCAGTTCTTCCGGTCGGCGCTTCGAACCAGCGCGAACGAGCCCTTCAGCTTCGCACCGCGCAGAAACAGGGACAGCTTGCCCTTTTCCAGCCCGGCCCGAACCTGATATTCGGCCTGCTCGCGGTCATGGAACAGGTAGCCGTGATCTTCGTCCGGCGCATAGACCCCGCAATCCCAGACAATGACCTCACCGGCGCCGTATTGCTTTGCGGGAATCACGCCCTCGAACGAGGCGTACTCGAAAGGATGATCCTCGGTCTGCACTGCCAGGCGCTTATCGTCGGGATCGAGCGAAGGCCCCTTCGGCACCGCCCATGACTTGAGGGCGCCATCCAGCTCGAGTCGGAAATCGAAGTGCAGCCGGCGGGCTGAATGTAGTTGCACGACGAACAGCAGCGGCGTGGCCCGCTCGACGAGCACTTTGGGTGCCGGCTCGGGCGTGGCGGCAAATGCCCGCTTGGCTGCATACTCGGCGAGCGCGTCCGAACCGGCACCTCGCGGCACCGCTG
>JBAWGM010000328.1:0-1532 GCA_049592895.1 Thiobacillaceae bacterium
CGCTCGCATCGATGCTGACTCTGCGCACATCGTTGCGGCAGGTGATGGTTACCTTGACCATGCCGGCGCCAGCCTGGCCTTCCACTTCGATATCAGCCAACTGAGCCTGCGCCTTTTGCATGTTGTCCTGCATCTGCTGGACCTGCTTCATCAGATTGCCGATTCCGCCTTTGATCATGACTTGTCTCCATTAAGGGTTAAGGTCGTGTAAAGACACGACAGACTCCCCTGCCCGCATGTGGGAGAGGGGCGGAGTGAGAATGGGTACGACAACGCGCGCATGGCGATCATGACTTGGCAGGCTGCGCCTCGCCCTGCTCGATGGGCTGGATGGAAGTCTCGTTGACCGTTGCGTCAAACTCATCCACCAGTTCGCGAATGAATGGGTCGCTTTCAATCGCCGCTACGGCTTCGCTGCGTCGGCGGCTCTTTTCCCGGTTGCGTATCTCCACCGGGGACAGACCTTGAGTGCCGCCGAGTTCGATGCGGACCTCCAGGTCGTTGCCCAATTTGCCTTTGAGCGCAGCGATGAACTTGTCCTGAAAGGCCTTCTCGACCAAATGCTTGTGCACTGGGTCCAGGGCAAACACCATCTTGCCCGGCTCGCGGCGGACCAGTTCGCAGTTATCCGCCAGCATGCGGGCCATGCCGCCCAGATTGAGGCTGGCGACCAGTTGGTGCCAGTCCCCTTCCGGCGGCGCCTCTGCGGCCGGAGCGGGTCTTGCGGGAGATTTGGCTGCCTGCTGCAGCTGGCCACTGTTGTCGGTCGCTGGTCGTTTCTGGGGCGCAACTGCAGGGCCAGTACGGGATGCCAACGCGGCGGGCTCGGCCGCCGGAGTGAATGCCTGCATTCGCAGCAATGTCATGCGGAAGCCTGATATCTCGTCCGGCGCAAACGGCAGGTCCTTGCGGCCGTTGAGGACGATCTGGTAATAGAGCTGCACCACCTCCCGGTCCAGGGCTTGCGCCAGTTCGCGGGTGCGCAACGCATCGGTGCCATCTTCCGGGGAGGCTTCCGGCGCCAGTTGAACCAGCGCAATTCGGGTCAGCAAGGCGCCCAGGTCCTGCAGGATGGCGTCGAAGGAAAAGCCCCTGGCGGCCAGGTCCTCTGCCAAGTCCATCAACCGGGTGGGATTCCCGGCGGCCAGAGCCTCGATCAGTGAAAATAGATGTTCACTGCCGACACTGCCCAGCATGGCTTCTACCGCATGGGCCTCAAGTTTGCCTGCGCCGTAGGCGATGGCCTGGTCGGCGAGCGACAGCGCATCGCGCATCGAGCCATTTGCAGCGCGCGCGAGTTGCATAAGCGCGAGCGGTTCGGCCGGCACGTTTTCCTTTGCCAGCACCTCGCCCAGATGGGACGCCACCAACTGCACCGGCATGGGCTTGAGATTGAATTGCAGGCAGCGCGACAGCACCGTGACCGGAATCTTTTGCGGGTCGGTGGTGGCGAGAATGAACTTGATGTGGGCCGGCGGTTCTTCCAGGGTCTTCAGCATGGAGTTGAAGGCCGGTTTGGACAGCATGTGCAC
>JBAWGM010000329.1:0-5152 GCA_049592895.1 Thiobacillaceae bacterium
TGCGGCGAACACTTCATAGTGTCGTTCCTTCAGGGTAAAGCGCAAGTAATCCCGCACCGCCGCAGGCGAACAAAGCGGTTTTCGCTTTCCACCCATAGGCGGCGCTCCTGCAAATTGGGCAGGAAACGGCGCTTGGTCTTATTGTTGGCGTGGGAAACGTTGTTCCCAACCATGGGTTTCTTACCCGTAACTTGGCACACGCGGGCCATGATGCGCTCCAACTGAATTCGGCAGACCGCGTTTATACCATGAAACGCCGGCTCAGAGCAAACCGGATTCAGCAAACGAGAGGATTTGTGCGCCAGCCACGATAAAGTGATCAAGCACCCGCACATCGACCAGCGCTAGCGCCTGCTTGAGTTGTTGGGTGAGCAGGCGGTCCGCCTGGCTCGCCTCGGCCACGCCGGAGGGATGATTGTGCGCCAGGATAAGGGCCGCGGCGTTATGAGCTAAGGCACGTTTCACAACTTCGCGAGGATAGACGCTGGTTTGCGTAAGCGTTCCGCGGAACAGTTCTTCCAACCCGATCACACGGTTCTGCGCATCCAGGAATACTGCGGCGAACACTTCATAGTGTCGTTCCTTCAGGGTAAAGCGCAAGTAATCCCGCACCGCCGCAGGCGAACTCAGCACATCGCCGTACTGCATTTGCTCGGCCAGGGCGCGCCGAGCCATTTCCATCACCGCCTGGAGTTGGGCATACTTGGCCAGACCCAGCCCAGGCGCGGCGCAGACCTCAGCCCGTTCGGCGCTGCCGAGTCGCGACAAGCTGCCAAAGCGCTCCAGCAGCTCGCGCGCCAAGTCCACCGCACTCTTTCCGGCAACGCCGGTGCGCAGGAAAATAGCCAGCAGTTCCGCGTGCGTCAAGGCCTGCGCGCCCCGTTCCAGCAGTTTCTCCCTGGGCCTTTCATCCGCCGGCCAATCCCTGATCGCCAAATCGTTCTCCCCACCTATAAAATAGGCATCATTTTTTCAAGTGTACTTGCATGGCGGATTTGCAGGGCAAAACCATTGTCCTTGGGGTGAGTGGCGGCGTGGCCGCGTACAAGACCGCTGAGTTGACGCGATTGCTGAGGAAGGCAGGTGCGCGGGTGCGCGTGGTCATGACCGAGACCGCTCAGCATTTCGTCGGGTCCGCGACGTTTCAGGCCCTGTCTGGGGAGCCGGTGCTGACGGACATGTGGCATGATCAAGGCGACGGCATGGCCCACATTCATGCCAGCCGCGATGCCGATTTGATCCTGGTGGCGCCGGCAACCGCAGATTTTCTGGCCAGACTCGCGAGCGGCCGGGCGAACGATCTGCTCTCAACTCTTTGCCTGGCACGAGCCTGCCCCTTGTATGTTGCTCCCGCGATGAACCCGGAAATGTGGGCCAATCCGGCTACCATCCGCAATGCCGCCCAGTTGAGCAAAGATGGAATCTTCTTCCTGGGGCCCGAAGCCGGCGAGACGGCTTGCGGCGAGATCGGTCCGGGCAGAATGCGGGAGCCTGCAGACCTGCTGGCAGATCTGGCGGCCCGGCTTGTGCCTGGGAAACTCGCCGGGAGGTCGGTGTTGATTACCGCCGGACCGACCTATGAGCCGATTGATCCGGTACGGGGGCTGACCAATCTGAGTTCCGGCAAGATGGGCTATGCGCTTGCCCGCGCCGCGCACGAAGCGGGGGCCCAGGTCACGCTAATTTCTGGTCCCACCTGCCTGCTAACCCCCACAGGCGTAAGCAGGGTGGATGTCACCCGCGCTGCAGAGATGCGCGACGCGGTCATGGAACGGGTGGGAAGGGCAGATATCTTCGTCGCGGTCGCAGCCGTGGCGGACTATGCGCCGTCTACCAGAAGGTCACAAAAGATCAAGCGAGGCTCGTCATCACTGAGGCTGGAACTCAAGCCCAATCCGGACATTCTGGCGGAAGTCGCCGCGATCAAGGGCGCTCCCTTCTGCGTAGGCTTCGCCGCGGAAACGGAATCTATGGAAGAGCACGCGCAGGCCAAACGGAAGAAGAAGAATCTGCCTTTGATAATAGGCAACCTGGCGCAGGACACCCTGGGTAGCGATGATGCGGCCTTGATCCTGTTCGATGAACAGGGCGCGCATCCTCTCCCCAAGGCTGACAAGTTGAGTTGCGCGCGGCGACTCATTGAAGAGATCAATCTTCGACTACACGCGACGAAAATCTGACATGCAACTGGAAGTGAAGATACTCGACCCAAGGCTTCGGGACCAATTGCCTCATTACTCCACGGCAGGCGCTGCCGGCTTGGACTTGAGGGCGGCGATCATCAGCCCGATCGATCTCAATCCGGGTGAAACCCAACTCATCCCAACCGGCATGGCTATCCACATTGGCGACCCGGGCTATGCAGCGCTGATTCTGCCGCGCTCAGGCTTGGGCCATAAGTACGGCATCGTCCTTGGAAACCTGGTAGGCCTGATTGACTCGGATTATCAGGGGCAGTTGTTCGTTTCCTGCTGGAACCGAGGCCGGACCGCTTTCATCCTGAATCCCATGGAGCGCCTCGCCCAACTGGTCATCGTGCCGGTGGTTCATGCGGAATTGAAGATTGTCGAAGAATTTGCCGAAAGTCATCGCGGCGAGGGGGGATTTGGCAGTACCGGCAGGCACTGAATGCGCGCCGGCCTAAGTTGCAGCGTGGATAGCGGCCATGTGGTATGGGGCTTGCTTGGCAGTTGATACCACCCAGGCCTCGAGCCCAACATTTAGAAGAACGCTGCCTCCCACTATGGCCCGGCCATCATTATTGCGATTCGGTCTGTTGCTGTCCTTGGCGCTGGCAATCATCAGTGCCATAGCAGTAGGTGGCTTCTATTGGCTCGGCCCCAAACCGGACAATTCGGCCAGCCAGGCGGAAAGTCAGAAACAGCCCGTCATGGCCAGCCAAATCGAGTTTCAGGCGGCTTCGATGCGGAATCTAGCCGCACGCATCGCCGCACACCCCCAGACTCTGGCATGTTTTCAGACCGCAAGTCCAGACACTTGCCGGGCTCAGGCTGCCAACCTACATGCGTTGAACCAGGAAGCCTCCATCCTGTTTGTCACGGGGGAGGGCAATAACCAGCAACTTTTGCCGGGCTTCGTGCCCGGTGACACCCGGCAGTTGATCAACCGCGCAAGCCGCAACAGCAGCGGTCTGTCGGCTTCGGGATTAAGCCTGTCGGTTTTTCAGCCAGTACTGGATGCGAATGGCAAGCGACTCGGTTTTGTCGTTGTCCAACAATCGATGCCTCAGGTGCAGACTCTGTTCGACACCCTTCCGCTGCCGGATTCCGGCACCTATGCGGAACTCCAGCAAGCCAACGGAAGCGGCGATGTCACAGTATTGATTCGTCGGGGCAACCAGAATGCCAAGGCGAACACGCTGCCGACTAAGCAAGTCACTCTGGCCGGAACACCATGGACAATTGCCATCTGGAAATATGCCGACGAGAGAATTCGGCAAGCCTTTCCCTACGTGCTGGCCTGGCTAGTGATTTTCCTGGCCATGGCAGTTCTGGTTGCCGCGATTATCGCCAGCATTCGGAATCGGGTGATTGACAACCTGAAAGTGATTGTGGGCCTGGCAAATGATCTCAGGCAGCAGAGGCTGCAGGCCGACTACCCCACTTACTTAGTCGAATTTGAAACCCCGATGCGCAACCTGATAAAGCTCGGCAGGCAAATGGCAGGCAAGCAGAAGGAAGTCAGCACGCAGGCCAGGCTGGATCACCTGTCCAAGGTACACAACCGTTTGTCCTTCGATGAAAAACAGAGCGAGTTGTTCAAGACCCTGAAGGATGGCTGGACCCACAGTCTGTTGATCCTGGACATCGACAACTTCAAACAGATCAATGACACCTTTGGCCACGAAGCGGGCGACCAGATGATCATCCTATTCGGCAAGGCCTTGCGGGAAAATTTGCGCAATAGCGATTTTGTCGCCCGGCTGGGCGGGGATGAATTTTGTGTCATTTTTCCCTACACACCCCTCGATCGGTCGGAGGAACTGGCTAAGCGGCTGCGCGACAATATGCCGGAAACCGTGGAACTCATCCCTGGAGTCACTCACAAGCTTTCGTGGAGTGGCGGCCTGTCTGAGTACAGCAAGAAAGATACCGTGGAGTCCGCTGCGCTGTCCCGCGCGGATGCAGCTCTGCTGATGGCAAAACGCTCCGGCCGCAATACCACCCGAATTACCGCCGCCGCTTAACAAATCTCTGCCCAAGTCCCGCAACGACCAGAAGAATCGCCAAACCCGCCACCACGGGAACGTTGCCCCAGCGCGCATACGGGGTCATGCCGCGGTAACCCTGAGCCCGACCTTGCAGGATTCCGCGCCGAAACAAATCCAGCTCGCCGACGACCCGCCCCTTGACATCAATGATTGCGGTGGCGCCGGTATTGGTGGCGCGCAACATCATGCGGCCTGTTTCCAGCGCCCGCATTTGGGAAATCTGCCGGTGCTGGCGCGCAGCAAAGCCGTCCCCGAACCAGGCGTCATTGCTTACGTTAACCAATAGGGTCGCGGACGGCAGAGCGCGAATGATCTCTTCACCGAACGCATCTTCATAGCAGATATCCACGGCCACTTCCTGTCCCGCTACGGACAATGGCTTCTGACGGGCCCCACCGCGGGAGAAATCCGACAAGGGAATATGCAGCAACTGCAACACCCAACCAAATCCCGGCGGGATGAATTCGCCGAAAGGCACCAAATGATGTTTGTGATAAAACTGGGTGGGCGCGGCGCCAAAACTGACCACGCTATTCAGATAGGGCCCCGAGGAATTGCCCGTGGGCACGCCGGCCAACACATCCCCGTCCCGCTCCTGTCCGATCCTTCTCAATTCATTCTTATACGTTTCCGGCAGGTTGGAAAAGAAAATCGCCAGCGCGGTCTCCGGCAACACTACTAGCCTTGCGCGAGTGGATTCGGCCAGTTGCTGATAGACTTTCAGCGATGCTGCCGCTGCCTCGGGCTCCCACTTTATCTGCTGAGGAATGTTGCCCTGCACCAGCGCCACGGACAGCGGTGCGCCGAGTGGCCTGGTCCAGTTGATCGTCTTTAGCGCCGCCCCCGCCCCAATCAGGGCAAGGACAAGCATCACCCCCCTCGATGCCATCGCCAGACTGGCCCGGCTGTGCCAAACCCAGG
>JBAWGM010000330.1:0-2168 GCA_049592895.1 Thiobacillaceae bacterium
CGCCCATGCAGTTGATGCAGGAGTTGCCGGCCACGGATGCGGTAACCGAAACTGTGTTTCGAGCGCGCAACCAGGTGCATGACATTCTGCGCGGGGCGGATGACCGGCTGGTAATGATCGTCGGGCCGTGCTCCATCCACGACCCCAAGGCTGCGCTCGACTATGCAGCGCGGCTGAAAAAGCTGGCCGATGAACTTCAGCACGACCTGGTAATTCTCATGCGAGTCTATTTCGAAAAGCCGCGCACCACCGTGGGCTGGAAAGGCCTGATCAACGATCCCCACCTGGATGAGAGTTTCGACATTCAGGAGGGCCTGCATCAGGCGCGTCGCCTATTGCTGCAAATCAATGAATTGGGCTTGCCTGCCGCCACCGAGTTTCTCGACCTGGTGTCACCCCAGTACATCGCCGACCTGGTGGCCTGGGGTGCCATTGGCGCCCGCACCACCGAGTCACAGTCCCATCGGCAGCTGGCTTCGGGGTCTTCCTGTCCGATCGGATTCAAGAACGGCACAGACGGAAACATCAAGATTGCCGTGGACGCGATCAAGGCCGCCGCGGCGCGCCACCATTTTATTTCGGTAACCAAGGCTGGCTACGTGGCAGTGTTCAAGACTGCCGGCAATGAGGATTGCCACGTCATTTTGCGCGGCGGCAGGAAGCCCAATTTCGACGCGGAAAGCGTCAACGCTGTGTGCCAGTATCTGGCGGCGGCGGGATTGCGCCAGCAGGTCATGATCGACTTTTCCCATGCCAACTCCAGCAAGCAGTACGAGAGGCAGATCGAAGTGGGGCATGATGTGGCCCATCAGATTGCGGGCGGCGACCATCGCATCATCGGCCTGATGGTCGAAAGCCACCTCAAGCCGGGACGTCAGGATTTATGCCCCGGTAGACTGCTGGAATATGGGTTGTCGATTACCGACGCGTGCATCAGCTGGGACGAAACCGAGCCCTTGCTGCGCGAGCTGGCCGCCGCAGCGCAGGCCAGACGCATCAAGGCGCCGCTGGACGAGCAGTAGGGTAGAATGGCGGCGGCGGGCCTCCCCGCATGGCAGCCCCGTGAACCTGGTCAGGTCCGGAAGGAAGCAGCCACAGCGGATCGTTACCAGTGCCGGGGTCAAGGCTCGCCACCCTATCTTGCTTGGTCCGTGAGCGTCGAACATGAAAAGATTGATGTCGTCTTTGCTGCTGGTGAGCGCGGGCATTTCACTCGATGCCCGCGCCGCAGACAGTATTGCCATCCAAGTGGGGCATGGCGATGCGACCGACATGGGCCAGCTCAGTTATATCCAACCGTAGGACAGGCAGTGGTTCACCGGTGGCACTTGGTACCTAACCGGCTACTGGGAGGCATCGATCGGCCGCTGGCGCAGTTCCGCGGTGGACGGCCAGGATATCTGGGATTTCGGCCTGACGCCCGTATTTCGATTCCGCATGGGGGCAGATACCCGCATCAAGCCTTATTTCGAGGGTGCCATCGGCGCACATATCATCGAGCATACCCATGTCAACAAAAGGCGAGACATGGGCAGCGCATTCCAGTTCGGCGACCACCTGGGCACGGGAATTTTGTTTGGCGACCGTGGTCAGTTCGACCTTGGCTATCGCTTCCAGCATGTGTCCAATGCCGACATCAAGCGTCCCAACAACGGGATCAACTTCCAGCAGATCCGCTTCGCCTGGGAGTTCTAGCGGCAGGCGGTTTGATTGCATCGAGACCGGCGTGTCGCTCTGTTAAAATTCAGGCATGAGTGATTTATTCGGCGAAACTTCCCAAGCGACCCTGGCCCTTGCGCGCAAGTGGCGGCCGCGCAGGTTTGCCGATCTAAAGGGTCAGGACCACGTGGTCCAGGCGCTGTCCAATGCGCTCACCCAGGGGCGATTGCATCACGCCTATCTGTTTACGGGCACCCGCGGAGTGGGCAAGACCACCCTGGCCCGCATCATCGCCAAGTGCCTCAACTGCGAGACCGGCGTTAGCGCCACGCCCTGTGGGGTGTGCTCCGCCTGCACGCAGATTGATGCCGGCCGCTTTGTCGATCTGCTGGAACTGGATGCCGCCTCCAACACCGGCGTGGACAACATGCGCGAGGTGCTGGACAACGCGCAGTACGCGCCCACGGTCGGGCGCTACAAAGTCTACATCATTGACGAAGTGCACATGC
>JBAWGM010000331.1:0-3461 GCA_049592895.1 Thiobacillaceae bacterium
GCGGCGGTCGATGATGCGGTCGATTGCGCCTTTTTCCAGCAGGAATTCCGAGCGTTGAAACCCCTCCGGAAGGGTTTCCCGCACAGTCTGCTCAATCACACGGGGGCCGGCAAACCCTATCAGTGCATTGGGTTCGGCAATGATCAGATCGCCCAGCATGGCGAAACTGGCGGAAACGCCCCCCATGGTCGGGTCGGTCAATACCGAGATGAAGGGCAGCCTCTCGGCGGACAGTTTGGTCAGTACCGCAGACGTTTTGGCCATTTGCATCAGGGAAAACAAGCCCTCCTGCATGCGCGCCCCGCCGCTGGCGGAAAAACTGATAAACGGAGAGTGGGCCTCAATAGCGGCTTGCACCCCGCGGACAAAGCGTTCGCCCACTACCGAGCCCATCGATCCACCCATGAACTTGAATTCGAAAGCCGCCACCACAACAGGAATGGCCTTGATGCTTCCCGCCATCACCACCAGAGCATCGGTTTCGCTGGTGCCTTTTTGCGCCTCGGCCAGACGATCTGGATACTTCTTGCTGTCCTTGAATTTGAGCGGGTCGAGAGGACGAATATCCGCGCCAATCTCATACCTGCCTTCAACATCCAGCAGCAGGTCAAGGCGCTCGCGGGCGCCGATGCGATGGTGGTAGCCGCACTTGGGGCAGACCTCCAGATTGTTCTCCAAATCCGCCTTGTACAGCACTTCATTGCAGGCCGGACACTTGGACCACAGGCCTTCCGGCACGCTCTTCCGGGCTTCCTGCCGGCGCTTGATCTTGGGCGGGAGGATCTTCTGGAACCAACTCATATGCTTGCTCTCCTGTCTGTCTCCCCGCTCCTGCTGGGAACGGGGCTCACCCTATCTTGCCGCCGCATCGACACCCCGGCGCAGCTCCTCGACCAAGTGTCGCACATGCTCAACCACTTCGCTCTCGGGCGAGTCCTCGATTTCCTGCACGATCCGGCTGCCCACCACGACCGCATCGGCTATCCGTGCGATGGCCTCGGCCGTGGACGCATCGCGGATGCCAAAGCCCACACCCACCGGCAGGCTGCAATGACTGCGTATCATGGCGATCTTGCGCGCCACTTCCGCGGCGTCCAGATTGGCCGCGCCGGTCACGCCCTTGAGAGACACATAATAAACAAAACCCCCTGCGACTTTCACGACCTGCTCGATGCGGGATTCCGGGGTAGTCGGCGATAGCAGAAAAATGGGATCGATATCATGGGCCTTGAACACGTCCGCCACCCCCCGGGACTCTTCCGGCGGAATGTCCACCGTCAGCGCTCCATCCACCCCTGCCTTGTTGGCAGCCACGGCAAAGCTTTCGTAGCCCATGCGCTCCAGCGGATTGGCATAACCCATCAAGACTACCGGGGTTAAGCTGTTGGACTTGCGAAAATCAGCCACCATCGCCAACACATCCTTGAGCCCGACCCGGTTCGCCAGCGCCCGCTCGGAGGCCCGCTGGATCACCGGCCCGTCCGCCATCGGGTCGGAAAACGGCACCCCCAGTTCAATGATGTCCGCCCCCGCCTCGACCAGGGCGTGCATGAGCGGAACAGTCAGCCCCTTGCCGGGATCGCCCGCGGTGATGAAGGGAATGAGCGCCTTCCCGCCCTTGGCTTTGAGTCTGTCGAACGTGGTTGCGATGCGTGACATGTTCTTCAGAACTGAATACCGGAAATCTTGGCCACCGTGTTGATGTCCTTGTCGCCGCGACCTGAAAGATTCACCAGTATGATCTGGTCCTTGTTCATGGCCGGAGCAAGTTTCTTGGCATACGCCAGCGCGTGGCTGGATTCCAGCGCAGGAATGATGCCCTCGAATCGGCAAAGATCATGAAAGGCGGCCAGCGCTTCATCGTCGCTGATGGCGACATACTCGGCCTTGTGGGCATCTTTCAGCCAGGCATGCTCGGGGCCGACGCCGGGGTAGTCGAGCCCGGCGGAGACGGAGTGGGTCTCGATAATCTGCCCGTTCTCGTCCTGCATCAGATAACTTCTGAATCCATGCAGCACGCCGGGTGTGCCGGCGGCCAGGGGCGCGGCGTGCTTGCCGGAAGCGATACCCAAGCCGCCCGCTTCAACACCGATGAGTTTGACCGCGGGCTGATCAAGGTAGGGATGGAAGATGCCAATCGCATTCGACCCGCCGCCCACGCATGCGATGACGCAATCCGGCTGGCGGCCGGCGAGCTCATTCATCTGGACGATGGCTTCGCGCCCGATGACGCACTGGAAGTCCCGCACCAGCATGGGATAGGGATGCGGACCTGCGGCGGTGCCGAGAATGTAGAAAGTGGATTCGACATTGGTGACCCAGTCGCGCATGGCTTCATTCAAGGCGTCCTTCAGGGTCCTGGATCCGGAAGACACGGGAACCACAGTGGCGCCCAGCAGCTTCATGCGATACACATTGGGTGACTGGCGGGCGATGTCTTCCGCCCCCATGTAGACTACGCACTCCATGCCGTACCGCGCGGCAACGGTGGCCGAGGCCACGCCGTGCTGACCCGCGCCGGTTTCCGCGATCACGCGCTGCTTGCCCATGCGCCGGGCAAGCAGCGCCTGACCGATGGTGTTGTTGATCTTGTGCGCACCGGTGTGGTTGAGGTCTTCGCGCTTGAGGTAAATCTGCGCGCCGCCGTATTGTCCGGACAGGCGCCGTGCATGATAGACCGGGCTGGGGCGGCCGACATAGTGCTTGAGCTCATATTCGAACTCGGATACGAAGCCAGGATCATTGCGCGCCTTCTCGTATTCGATACGCAATTCGTCCAGAGCCGCCATCAGGGTTTCGGCAACGAAGATGCCGCCGTAGGGGCCGAAATGACCGTGGGAATCAGGGAGGTCGTTCAGGTTCATTGCTCTAACTCAATAAAATCTGAACAAAGAGGACAGGGGGGGCGCCACGTTTTCGGTTTCCTCTTGTCCTCATGTCCTCCTCGTTCATGGTTTAGACGCTCTGGCTGCCCCGCGGGCATTCTCAATAAACGCCACCATTCTGGCTGCATCCTTGATGCCCGGCCCCGCTTCCACGCCGCTTGAGACGTCCACCGCCCAAGGCTTGACCCGCCTGACTGCTTCGGCCACGTTTTCGGGCGTCAGCCCGCCGGACAGCACCACCGGTTTGGGAAAATTGGTCGGGATCAAGCTCCAGTCAAACCGCTCTCCCGTCCCTCCAGGCACATGCGGGACATAGGCATCCAGGAGCAGGCCCAACGCATCGTGATAATGAGTCGCATATTCGAGCAAATCAATGCCTGCTCTGACCCGCACCGCCTTCAGATAGGGCCGGCCGAAGCCACGACATTCATCCGGACTTTCATTTCCATGAAACTGAAGCAGGTCCAATGGAATTTCCTGTAGCACCTGCCTGACAAATGCCGGCTCCGCATCCACAAACAGCCCCACGCTGGTGACAAAGGGATGCACTGCTGCGACCAGCGCCCCGGCCTGTTC
>JBAWGM010000332.1:0-2568 GCA_049592895.1 Thiobacillaceae bacterium
ACCGGCGCGAGGTCATCACCCGGCGCACGGTGTTCGAACTCAAGAAGGCGCGCGATCGCGGCCATATCCTCGAAGGCCTGGCGGTGGCGCTGGCCAATGTGGATGAAATCATCCGCATCATCAAGGCATCGGAAACCCCGGCGATTGCCAAGGAACAGTTGCTGGCGAAGGCCTGGCGCTCGGCCCTGGTCGAAGAGATGCTGTCCCGGGTAAATCCGGATTTCTCCCGTCCGATAGGACTCGGCGCCCAATTTGGCCTGCACCCGGACGGCTATCACCTGTCGGAAGTCCAGGCCCAGCGCATTCTGGAAATGCAGTTGCAGCGCCTAACCAATCTGGAACAGGACAAGATCACCGGCGAGTACAAGGAGATCATGGAGCGCATTGCGGACCTGCTCGACATTCTCGCCAATCCGTCGCGCATCACGACCATCATCGGCGAGGAACTGGCAGAGATCAAAGCCCAGTTCGGCGACAAGCGCCGCTCGGTGATTGTCCAGGATGCGCAGGACCTGAGCATGGAGGACCTGATTGCGCCTGAGGACATGGTGGTGACCCTGTCGCATGCCGGTTATATCAAAACCCAGCCGCTGGATGATTATCGCGCGCAGAAGCGCGGCGGGCGGGGCAAGCAGGCGGCGGGAACGCGCGAAGACGACTTCATCGAGCGCCTGTTCGTGGCCAATACCCACGACTACATTCTTTGTTTCTCCAATCGCGGCCGGCTCTACTGGCTCAAGGTCTACAACGTGCCGCAGGGCGGTCGCATCAGTCGCGGAAAGCCCATCGTCAATATGCTGCCGCTGACTGAAGGAGAAAAAATCAACACCCTCATGCCGGTCAAGGCCTTCGATGACGACCACTATGTGTTCATGGCGACAGCCAAGGGCATCGTCAAGAAAACACCCCTGAGTGAGTTTTCCAGACCGCGTTCCGCCGGCATCATTGCCGTGGGACTGGACGACGAGGATTACCTGATCGGCGCGGCGATTACCGACGGGAAGCACGACGTAATGCTGTTTTCCAACGGCGGCAAGGCGGTGCGCTTTGACGAGAACGACGTGCGCCCGATGGGCCGCACTGCGCGCGGTGTGATCGGCATGCGCCTGGGCAAGGGCCAGCAGGTCATTTCCCTGCTGGTGGCCGAGGATGAGACCGACTCGGTGCTGACCGCGACCGAGAACGGCTATGGCAAGCGCACGTCAATCACCGAATATACCCGGCACGCGCGGGCCACCCAGGGCATGATCGCGATCCAGACCACGGCGCGCAATGGCAAGGTGGTGGCCGCCACCCTGGTCAAGGAAGATGACGAAATCATGCTGATCGCCACTGGCGGCGTGCTGATTCGTACCCGAGTGAAGGAAATCCGCGAGATGGGTCGTGCCACCCAGGGAGTCACCCTGATCAACGTGGACGACGGGGAGAAGCTCGCCGGTCTGGAAAAAGTTGTTGAAACCGAAGAACCAGAACCACCGATCTAAATACCAAACCATCAATCTTCAGGCGAAATAATCATGACGATCTACAATTTTGCCGCCGGCCCGGCGGTCCTGCCCAAAGAAGTCCTGCTCCAAGCCCAGGCCGAATTGCCTGACTGGCACGGCTCAGGCATGTCAGTGACGGAAATGTCCCATCGCGGCAAGGAGTTCATGGGCATTGCCGCCCAGGTCCAGGCCGACCTGCGCGAACTGATGGGAATACCGAGCAGCTACAAGGTGCTGTTCCTGCAGGGCGGCGCCTCCAGCCAGTTCGCAATGGTGCCGATGAATCTGCTGCGTGGAAAGACCGGCGCGGATTATCTCAACACCGGCGAGTGGTCGAAGAAAGCAATCAAGGAGGCGAAGAAATTCGCCAGTGTGAATGTGGTGGCGAGCAGCGAGGACAGGAACTTCTCCTATGCGCCGGCGCAGAGCACCTGGAAGCTGGATCCCGGCGCGGCCTATGTCCACTACACGCCGAACGAGACCATAGGCGGGGTGGAAATCTTCTGGACGCCGGAAACCGACAACGTTCCACTGGTGGCCGACATGTCTTCCACCATCCTGTCACGGCCGATTGACGTGTCCCGCTATGGCGTGATCTATGCCGGCGCGCAAAAGAACATCGGTCCGGCCGGGCTCACTATCGTCATCGTGCGCGAGGACCTGATCGGCCAGGCCGTGGCGGGCACGCCGACCATGTTTGACTACAAGACCCATGCCGACAACGATTCGATGTACAAAACGCCGCCCACCTATTGAATGTATGTGGCCGGCCTGGTGTTCCAGGCCCTCAAGAAGCATGGCGGTGTGGCGGAGATGGAAAAGATCAATATTGAAAAAGCCAACCTGTTGTATGACTACCTCGACAGCACGAGCTTCTACCATTCCCCGGTGGCGAAGGAAAACCGCTCGCGCATGAATATCCCCTTCACCCTGAAAGATTCCGCCCTGGACGATGCCTTCCTCAAGGGCGCCAAGGAGCACGCCCTGCTGCAACTCAAGGGCCACCGCTCGGTGGGTGGCATGCGTGCTTCCATCTACAACGCCATGCCTAGGGAAGGTGTAGCGGCGCTGGTCGCCTACA
>JBAWGM010000333.1:0-1749 GCA_049592895.1 Thiobacillaceae bacterium
TGACTACACTTGCCGATAGTGCATCCACGGTCTTAGTCTTACACAATAGCAAGCCCAGGTTCATTACCCGCATTCCGCGATTGAATTTTGACTGAATCCGAAAGCGCCCCGCCCGTCCTTGATCTTCGATAGAGTTGAGGTTGTTGAGACGCTCACCTATTTGGAGAGAAAGGGAGGCAAGGCAATGGGGACTTTGGCACAGACGGTGCTTCCATTCAAGTTAGGCGCGACAGACGAGCTGCTCACGGCCAATGCCGGGTTGGCCTTGTTTGGAGAATTCGTGTGTGGTTTGGGCCTATCTCGCTGGTTGACGCAAGACATGCCTCCGCCCGGAAGCGGTCGTGGCTATGCAGCCGATGCCTACGTTACCCCGCTGGTGCTGATGCTCACGGGCGGCGGTCGTTCGCTCGAAGACCTGCGCACCCTCAAGCAGGATGCGGCGCTGGCTACCGTGCTCAAACAGGATCACTTCCCCAGTACCGATGCCGTCGGCGACTGGCTGCGCCGCACCGGCAACGGCTGCGGACTCGATGCTCTTTCTCGCATCAACCAGCGCACCGTTTCCACGCGCATCCGCCAAACGGGTCTCGTCGCGCACACCCTGGATATCGATGCCTCGCAGATCGTCGCCGAGAAGGAAGCCGCGCATTTCACTTACAAGGGCGAAACCGGCTACATGCCGATGATCGGCCACCTGGCCGAAGCCGACGTGGTGATCCACGACGAATTCCGCGAAGGCAATGTCGCCCCCGCCGCCCGCAATCTCGAATTCATCCAGGCCTGCGCAGTGCGCCTGCCCAAAGGGCATCGCATCGCGCACGTACGCGCAGACTCGGCAAGTTATCAAGCCGCCATCTTCAATTACTGCGAAGCCAACGGCAAGACCTTCGCCATCGGCGGACGGCTGGATGCGGTCACGCTTGCCGCCATCGCAGCCATTCCTGAATCGGCCTGGCAGACCTACGCCGACTGCGCAGTGGCCGAAACCACGCACAGCATGAACGGGACAACCAAGGCGTTTCGCTTGATCGTCGTCAAACAACGGCGCCAGACCGAACTGCTGAATGACACGGCGCAGCACTACCACGTCATCGCCAGCAACCGTGATGAATCGACGATGGCCACTTTGGTCTGGTATCGCCAACGTGGCGAGGTGTCGGAGAACGGCATCAAGGAACTCAAAATTGGTTTTGGCATGGAGCGTATGCCGTGCGGACAGTTCGCAGCGAACGCTGCGTTCTTCCGGGTCGGCGTGATTGCGCACAACCTGTTCGTCCTGTTCAAGCATTCCGCGCTGGGCAAGAACTGGCAGCGCCATAAAGTCGCCACGGTGCGCTGGCGCTTGTTTCATCTGCCGGGCAAGGTGGTGCGTCATGCCGGGGCGTGGGTGTTGAAGGTGGCCACTGATATTGTCGATCTGTTTCGTGCCATTCGCGAAAGAAGCTTCGCGCAGTCACTGGCATCGCCGTAACCCGCGCACCCCCATCGCAGCAGCAGATGATGCGCAGCATGTGGACGGGCTCGTCCGGAATCCGCTAAATCGCTAGTTTTACCATCGGTTATCCCGCTTCACGCGCCCGATTGCCCGATACCTCCGCCAGGATAGGGTTATTGCATCTAAAATGCTGGCCAAAATCTACCAGGCTGAGTCAGGTGAATTTCAATCGCGGGATTTGGGTCATTACTTGAGTTCTCAAATAAACTTTGACCCCTGTCATAATATCTTGATCCCTGACATTGTTCCTTCAC
>JBAWGM010000334.1:0-4007 GCA_049592895.1 Thiobacillaceae bacterium
CCTGGGTGTAATGCAGCAGCAAGTGTTGCAATGCGCCGGAGCGATTTAATTCATCCATCAGCAACTGTGCTGCCAACCGATAGCCATGGCCCGGGCACTGCACCGTCGCCAGATGGGGCATGCTGTCGCCTCCCGTGAATAGCGCGACGCCGAGCATTCCCTCATTGCCGACGGCGGCGATTTCGGACGACGCGCCCGCCTCCGTGACGTAGAGCACGGACACGAGGGCGCTGGTAGGGAAATAGGCATAGCGCAACTCGTCACCGGAGCGGCATAGAACGTCGCCGAACGACAACCCGACCGGTTCGAGATGGGGAGACAAATGCTGGTATTCGGCCATCGGAAGTGCTGCAAGAAGGCGGTTTTGTCCTGAGGCATGCAAGTTTGGCATCCGAGTCCTCCTTATCAGTGAAGACACAACCGCTCATGAAATACCGGTCGATAACCGGACATGGAAGTCCAGTATAGTCCATTTATGAATGATGTTCGGTACCGTACATATGAAACATATCAGCCGGTTCCAGGCCGCGCATGTGCACTGGGGCGAAGGACTGTCAGCGCATTGCCCGCCTGCCAGATTGCGGCGGACAGGCCAGGCATTTACGAAGTGGCCCGCCCCGGGGCTGCACGCTGGGCCCGCTGCCCTCGCAATCCCAAGTGCCAGGGCGATTTCCCTCAGCTACTGGGCCACCTGTTGGC
Source organism: Thiobacillaceae bacterium (assembly GCA_049592895.1). Taxonomy (GTDB): domain Bacteria; phylum Pseudomonadota; class Gammaproteobacteria; order Burkholderiales; family Thiobacillaceae; genus DASQBT01. The sequence goes on from JBAWGM010000334.1 coordinate 700, forward strand.
GCCGATACTCCCTGCGTTTCATGTCGAGATACTCATCCCGGGTTACTTCATGCAGTTGACGGGCGTAATGATCAGTGGCGTCATACCAATATTGCAGTCGCTTCTCCAACTGATCCTTGGGCGGTGTGGTCAAGGCCGCAAGATAGGCATCAATAGCGAGGTAATAGCGCATCGTATTGCGTTCCAACACTCCGCGTACTCCTTTTATATAGACAGGCTGGCCATCGGGCTGTTTGCCGATGATGGTGAACCCGACCTTATCGCTGCCGATTGTTGCCAGGTAGCCTTGCATTGCAAGGTAGCCGGCTAAATCAAAGGCATAGGCGTAGGTGACATGCAGAAAGGTGCGCCCATCATTGACCGGCGTGGCTTCAATCCAGATACGATAGTCATGGGTGCTCAAGGGGCCGTTTTCGCCATTGAGTTCCACTGCGAAATAATCCGGCGTCGTAATGACTCCGCGATAGTTGAACTCGACACGATAGGTATCCGCCAGCGGCTGGTAGTATTTCCTGCCGAGATTTACGCTGAGGACGGTCCCGGCCTTGTTGCTGGCAGCATGACAGTATTTGACATTGAGGTGCAGTATAAGGACATCACACCAATGCGCCGGGTTGTTGAGCGCCAGGTTAACGGCCGCAAACGGATAATTGATCACGGCATAGATTTCGCCCTTCAAATGGTGTGACGATTCCACAGATTTGACATAGAGCGGGCGTTTATACTGATTGTCACGTAGCTGTTCGCTTAATTCCGTGTACTTGGCGCGCAACAGCGCGGAAGACATTGCTGGCTCGGGGGCAGGAGACTTCATGCCGGCGAACGATACCCCGCAGATGAGTGCAAGAACCGCCATCCATCGCAGAGATTCTGCCTTGAATGGCGGGCTAAAACGCGCAGGCGCTATCTTCATATGGAAAGTTCTTGCATAGTCTTCAACGGTAACAACAGCCGGAGGTATTATGTGCGATACCGAACGGAAGTGCCTGGGCAAGTACAGTAGCGTTTTCAATGTGCGAGTGGGTGTCGCGTTCCTTTGGCAGCCATGACTCGAACTTTGCTTATCACTGGAGGTCGCAAAATGCTGAAAATCCACCACGTAGCCGCCGTTGTGCTGGCAATGCTGTTGTACTCGGGGGCGCCTTCTGCTGCTCAGGTGAGCGTCGGCATCGGGTTTCCGGGCGTAAACATCGGGATCAACCTGCCGGCATATCCGAGACTCGTCCGTGTACCGGGTTACCCGGTCTACTACGCGCCGCAACTGGACGCGAACTTCTTCTTTTACGACGGTATGTACTGGGTTTTCCAGAATGACGACTGGTACACGAGTTCCTGGTACAACGGGCCTTGGGGACTTGTCAATCGTGAGGATGTGCCGCTGTTCGTCCTGCGCGTCCCTGTGCGCTACTACCGCCAGCCTCCTGCATACTTCCGCGCATGGGGGCCGGATGCACCGCCGCGTTGGGGTGACCATTGGGGCCATGACTGGGAACAGCGTAGAAGCGGGTGGGATAAATGGAACCGTCGCGCGGTTCCGCGACCTGCCCCGCTGCCACTATTCCAGCGGCGCTATTCAGGAGATCGCTATCCCCGACAAGTGGAGCAGCAGCACCAGCTTCTCGAGCGGAATTACCGTTACCAGCCACGTGACCCCGCAGTGCGACAACACTATCAGGGCAAGGGTCGGGATCAGGGAAGGGGTCCTGACCAGAAACAGGGTCGGGATCGGGGTCACGATAAGGGCCGCGATCAGGGCCGGGGTCGGGATCGCAATAATTAATGCAAGCTGAGCCGGTCTTCGCTTTCATCAGCGAGTATGTGCTGCCGCGCGCTTGCGCCCACTTGGCGCGTAGCGGCATGGCGTACGGTTTTGGCTCGATCCGAATGCAGGTTACGCTGGTAAGCTAAACATCTCAGACAGTCCAGGTGGGTTGAACCTAACGCCGCAGCCGGCTGTCTCCTGTGGAGTCCGAAGCACTTGCCGCGCCGCGTGCTCTGTGGGCGATGACCCGCGTTAGCGCCAGTCGACCGCACCGAAGTGTTCGTCCCCGATATAGCTGTAAAAAAGGCCCACCGTCGATCTCTCCTGCGTTCTGTTGCCCAGGAAGGGGTAGGTCGCATCGCGAAGATTCCACAGGTACTTGATGGCAATGGCGTGCTGCTTGTGAATGGGTACCGTGAACGATATGTCGGCGCGGGATATGTTGTCGTGCCCTGCGGTGCCGCCGGAGCCGATTCCGCTCACGAAATATTCCCGTGCCGTCAGGTCGAGCGAGGCCTTGTCGCCGAAAATGAGGCGCAACGCCAGCAGGGCCTGAGGCGCAACGCCATAGTGGTAATCGCCCTCGGAGGCGCCGTGCAGGGTTCCCACCGCGGCGTAGCCTGCGCCGAGCAGCGCTGTGCCCTGCAATGCGACGGTTCGCGACAGCCACTGCTGGGCCGTGGTGCCGAGAGACACCGCGGTGGTCGATATTCGGTAGGCTTGCGGGGAGATATAGTCGTAGCTGCCGTAGAGGCCCCAGACGCCCCGATAATCGTCACCGTGGTCGTAAGCCTTCCCGATCAGCAGTCCGCGCGTCTGTATGTTTTCGAATATGTTCGCGCTGGAAGCGGTGGCCTGAAAGGCAAAATAGTCGAAAGGGCGGTCGTACTCGTAGCCGGGCTCACCCGGCAAACCGTACTCCATGGAAAAGTCTGCCAGAACCTCATTGCGTTTTAGCGCTGTCGAAGTGCCTTGGACGTTGCGCGTGGCACTGTTCAAGCCGAGTTGCAGGCGGCTGTAGTAGGCGGCGCGGCGGCTGGAGAAAATGGGATCGAAGCGTTCGCCGAAGGCCAGTCGGTTGAAGCCGGTCGACGGGGAAATAGCCGCAGCGGCCGCTTCACGCCAGAATCTGGGCATACGGTCGCCTTGCTCAAGCACCAGGCTCGACATCCGGAATAGCGCCTCGCCAAGGAAGCTCCCGGCAATACCGCTCGCGACCTGGTCGTTCCTGGAAGGCGGCGTATTTTCGCCCGCGATCTCCCAGGCCACGCTGCCAGCAAAGGTGTAGCCGGCCGACTCCCAGTAACCGAGGCCTGCCGAACGCGCGAAGCCATGATACATCGAGCCTTGGTAAGGGTGCGCGAACTGGTTCACGCTGTAAGGATCGCGGTCGGTGACCCAGGCGCTTTGCAGATTGTGCCGAATGGACGACAGGGTGACGTTATAGTCGCTGCTGCCACCTTCTTGATGGTTGACGCGATTCACCAGAACGTCGAATCCGAGGATTTCCAGGGCCGGGATCGCGTAGCTCTTGTGTGTTCCGAAC
>JBAWGM010000335.1:0-3290 GCA_049592895.1 Thiobacillaceae bacterium
TACCACGCCCACAATCCGTCGCCCAGGCCGTTCACTTCGCCGAATTTCGGCGCCGCGGCGAGCGGTACGGTATTCAGATAGTCCCGCACAATGCGCTTGCGCGTGGGCAGGGTGTTTATCCCGTCGAGGTAGGCCCGCAGGCTGGCTGATCCCATTTGTCTGAGCTTGTCCAGCATGCCCAGGGTCACGCCATCAGGCGAATGTCGATATTTTTCGATCTGGGTTGGCAGGGTGCTGCCGCCCGGTACGCTATGTGCTCGATTCACCAGGCTATAGACCTTTTCCAGCAGCGCCTCGCCCAGCCGATTCCATTCCACCGCCGGATTCTTGCTGGGAAAACGCTCGCTCAGCAGTTCCCGGTTTTCAATAAACAGCAGGCTGTTAGCCAGCACCGGCGGCACGTCTTCAAAGCGGGCATAGACCCGTTGCGGATAACGCGATTGAAACAGGAGCGCGCCGTCGCTATCGAGCAGGGTCAGACCACCCTGATTCTTTTCCCGGTAAGGCGGATTCAACCCCAGATCCTGGACCCTGACCATCTGGATGCTGACCTTGGCCTGTTTGTCGATCAGCCAGCCCTGACGCTCGAGCCGCTCGGCGTAACTGGGAATCTGGCTGTATCCCATACGCAGATCGTAGGGGCCCGGTTTGGGAAAACGGATCCGGTCCGAGCTTCCGGTCTGCAGGACATAGGTCATCTTCCTGGCGATGCTGGAGAAATACTTCGCCTGAATATCCGATGACAGCAATTCCCACACCAGAATGCCTACCCCTGCGAAAACAATCAGCAGCAGCACCCCGAGGGAAACCAGCAGACGACGCGGGTAGCGGTGCATGGAAAAAAAAGGGTTACACCCAGTCCTTGCGCAGCAGGAAATCCGTATACAGCCGCGCTTCCGGCGTACCGGGCTGGGGTTTCCAGTCGTAGCGCCATTTGACGATGGGCGGCAGTGACATGAGGATGGATTCGGTGCGGCCGCCCGACTGCAAACCGAACAGCGTTCCGCGATCGAAAACCAGATTGAACTCCACATAACGGCCGCGGCGATAGGCCTGGAAATCGCGTTCCCGCTCGCCATAAGCGTGGTCTTTGCGGCGCAGCAGAATAGGCTCGTAGGCCGGGAGAAAATGGTCGCCCACCGACTTCATCACGGCAAATGCGCGTTCAAATCCGCCTTCGGAAAAATCGTCGAAAAACAGGCCACCCACGCCGCGCGGCTCGTTGCGATGTTTGAGAAAGAAATATTCATCACACCACTTCTTGAAGCGCGCATGCAGACCGTCGCCATGCGGCATCAGCGCCTGCCTGCAGGTGGCGTGGAAATGCACCGCATCGTCCTCGAAGCCATAATAGGGCGTCAGATCCATGCCACCGCCAAACCACCACACCGGCTCTTCGCCCGCCTTTTCAGCGACGAACAGGCGAACATTCATGTGCACCGTGGGCGCAAACGGATTGCGCGGATGCAAGACCAGTGACAGGCCCATGGCCTCCCAGGCCCGACCCGCCAGCTCCGGCCTCTGGGCGGTGGCCGACGGCGGCAGTTGGCTCCCCAGCACATGGGAGAAATTCACTCCGCCCCGCTCCAGCACATGGCCTTCCTCGATCAGGCGGGAAATGCCGCCGCCGCCCTCCGGACGATCCCACTGGTCGGTTCTGAACGGCAGCCCGTCGATGTCTTGCAGACGGCTAACGATGCGATCCTGCAGATCCAGCAGGTAGTGTTTCACTGCAGTCTTGGCAAATGGCATTAGGGCCTCAATATGTTTCCGGACAGCAAATCAATCAGGGTGGAAGGGCGCTTGCGCTTGCCAATTCGACCCTCCAGCACCCGCACGAGAGCGCCGAACATTTTGCGGCATTCCCGGGCAGTTTTCGCAGGATGGCCGCCACTTTTGTTTGCGCTGGTGGAAACCAGCGCCGTGCCCAGCTCACGACAGAGCTGCGCTGCCGGCGGATGGGCCGTTACCCGAACCGCGAGGCCAGGATTGCCTCCGCGCAGCCAGGCCGCCCGGCGCCGGGCGGGGAGAATCCAGCTGACCGGGCCAGGCCAAGTGGCCATTACCCGCGACCTATCGGCTTCGCCCAGCGGCAGAATAAACGGGCGAAAACGCTCGAACCGGTCTGCGATCAGGATCAGCCCTCTGGATGCCGGCCGGCGCTTGAGCCGCGCGAGGCTTCGAACTGCCCGAGGACTGAGGGGATCGCAGCCCAGTCCGTAGCAGGATTCGGTCGGGTAGGCAATCAGTCCGCCCCGTCTGAAATGGGCGCACAGCGCCTCGCGATTCACTTCTTGCGTTCAAGCGCCCGCCAGCCGATATCCTTGCGGTACTGCATGCCAGAATATCGAATGCCGGCCACCACATCATAGGCCCGCTTCTGCGCAATCTTGACGTTGTCGCCCAAGGCCGTTACCGCCAACACCCGACCGCCGCTGGTTACAAGCTGGCCATCATGCAGGGCCGTGCCAGCGTGAAAGACCTTGCAGTCCTCCAACTCTTCAGGCAGCCCTTCGATCGCATCTCCCTTGCGCGGACTTTCCGGGTAGTCTTGCGCCGCCAGCACCACCGCCAGGGCGGTGCGCCGATCCCACTCGGCCTCCATCAGGTCCAGCTTCCCGTCAACCGCTTGCTCTATCAAACTTGCCAGATCTGACTTGAGTCGCAACAGGATGGGCTGGGCTTCCGGATCGCCCATGCGGCAATTGAATTCCAGCACCTTGGGAATGCCCGAGTCGCTGATCATCACGCCGGCATATAGAAATCCGGTGTAGGGCTGGCCATCCCGGGCCATGCCGGCTACTGTCGGCATGATCACTTCGCGCATGATGCGCGCATGCAATTCCGGCGTTACCACCGGTGCCGGGGAATAAGCTCCCATCCCGCCCGTATTGGGGCCCAGATCCCCATCGAAAAGCCGCTTGTGGTCCTGGCTGGAAGCAAGGGGAAGGACGTGCTTGCCATCCACCATCACGATGAAGCTGGCTTCCTCGCCGCCCAGGAATTCTTCGATGACCACGCGGGCGCCCGCCTGGCCCAATTTGTTGTCGGCCAGCATCATGTTCACCGAGGCGTGGGCTTCATCCAGGGTCTCGGCCACCACCACGCCTTTGCCCGCAGCCAGGCCATCTGCCTTAATGACGATGGGAGCGCGCTGTTCATCCCAATAAACATGGGCCGCGGCGACATCTGTGAAGCTTCGGTATTCTGCCGTGGGGATGCGGTGACGAATCATGAACTGCTTGGCAAAGTCCTTGGAACTTTCCAATTGGGCGGCGGCCCGGGTGGGA
>JBAWGM010000336.1:0-4019 GCA_049592895.1 Thiobacillaceae bacterium
CCTCACAACGCCGCCGCGAGCAGGGTTTTGGTGTAGTCCTGCTGAGGCCGGGTGAGTATCTGCCCGGTGTCCCCCTCTTCCACAATTTTGCCGTCCTTCATCACCGCCACGCGGTGAGCGAGGTAGCCTACTGCGGCCAGGTTGTGGGTGATGAACAGAATGGCCAGGCGATGCTCGCGCTGCAGGTCAGCCAACAGGTTCAGAATCTGGGCCTGAACCGATACATCCAGCGCAGAAGTCGGCTCGTCGCAAATCAGCAGCCTGGGCTCGACCGCCAAGGCGCGGGCAATGGCGATGCGCTGACGCTGGCCGCCGGAGAATTCGTGCGGGTAGCGCTCCGCCGCTGTGGCATCCAGGCCGACCTGTTCAAGAAGCTCGGCCAGACTTGTGCCTTTGCCCATCCCCAGCGCCGTCATGCCCTCGGTCAGAATCTCGCCCACCCTTAAGCGCGGGTTAAGCGAGCTGTAGGGGTCCTGAAACACGATCTGGGCGATCCGCCGGTGAGGCTTGAACTGGTGGTTCCTGAGCCCCGATACGGTTTCCCCGTTCAGGCGCACCCGCCCCTCCGCAATGGGGTTGAGCCCCAGGATCGCCTTCGCCGCGGTGGTCTTGCCGCATCCGGATTCGCCCACCAGGGCCAGGGTCTCGCCGGACTGAATATGGAAACTGATGCCGTCCACCGCGCGTATCCGGTGCCTGCCGAACAGGCCGCCGGACTTGAGCGTAAAGCTCACCTGCAAGTCCTGCACGTCCAGAACAATGAGGGTTTCCGGCTGGGCCCTCGAGGCAGACAGGATGTCGATCTTGGGCTTGCGCATGCCTGGTTGGTCAGCAAGATAGCAGCGCGCCTGATGATTTGCGATCAATGGTTTTAGCGCCGGCTCGGCAGTTCGGCACTGCGCAAAAACGTGTTCGCAGCGGTCGGTGAAACGGCAGGCGGTGAATTTGCGATTCAGCGGCGGCACCCGGCCGGGAATCGCGGCCAGGCGCTCCCCCACCCTGGCGAGGCCCGGCACGGCAGCCATGAGTTTCTGCGTATAGGGATGAAAAGGCGCATCGAGCAGGGTGCGGCTAGGGCCGGTTTCCACCAGTTGGCCGGCATACATCACGCCGATGCGGTCGGCCATTCTTCCAGCCAGCCCCAGATCGTGGGTGATCAGCAGCAGGCCCATGCGCCGCTCCCGCGTCAGGCGCTTGATCAGGTCGAGAATCTGCGCCTGCAGGGTGACATCCAGGGCGGTGGTGGGCTCGTCTGCGATCAGCAGCCTGGGATTGCCCGCCAGGGCCTGGGCAATCATGGCGCGTTGCTTCTGCCCGCCGGACAATTCAAACGGATAACCGTCGATGCGCCGAGCCGGCTCAGGGATGCCTACCTCTTCCAGCAGGCGCAACACCTCCTGGCGGGCCTGGCTGTTGGGCAAACCGGGGGGCAGCGCCTCGGCGATCTGCGCGCCTATGGTCATCACCGGGTTGAGCGAAGTCTGCGGCTCCTGGAAAATCATCGCCATTCCGCGGCCGCGCAGATTGCGCATCTGCGACTCAGGCAGCGCCAGCACATCCTGTCCATCAAAGCTGATCTTGCCCCCCGCAACGCGCCCGCCTTCCGGCAGCAGGCGCATCAGCGCCAGCGCGGTCATGGATTTGCCGCAACCCGATTCGCCCAGCAGGGCCAGGGTTTCGCCGGCGCCGATTTCCAGGCTCACGCCATCCACCGGGGTGACATCGCCGATGCGGACCAGAAGGTTCTCGGCGCGCAGCAGACTCATGATTTCTCACCTTCCGGGGTCGCTCCCTTGGCGGCAAAAACCGTGCGCGGATCAAATGCATCGCGTACCGCATCGGCAAACAGATTGGCCGCCAGCACCAGGCCAAACATGAAGATAAACGCCGCCGCCAGGGGCCACCATACGAGAGGCTCGCGCGCCAGTTCCAGGCGCGCCGCGTTGATCATGTTGCCCCAACTGTTCATTACCGGATCCACACCCACTCCGACATAGGACAACACAGCTTCCGCCAGCACGAGGCCGGAGAAATCCATTACTACGGTGATCAGCACGATGTGCTGCACATTGGGCAGAATGTGACGCAACAGTATTCGAACATCGGATACGCCGAAGGCCCGCGCCGCAGTCACATAATCCAGCTCGCGCACCTTCAGGGTTTCAGCCCTGATCAGGCGCGCCAGGCCAGTCCAGCCGGTGAGACCGATGATCACGCACAGGGCCAGAAGACGAAAATCCGCGCGCGCCGCCACCGAATCGAACTGGTCCTGATACTGCTCGATGTACACCTGGGTAATCAGCACCGCGGCCGCGACCAGCAGCACCCAGGGAATGGAGTTGAGGGTGGTGTAGATGTACTGGATGACATCATCGATCCAGCCGCGGAAATAGCCCGCCATCAAACCGAGCATGATGGCGAGCGGCAAGGTGACCAGCGTGGTGAGCGTGCCGATCACCAGGCCGGTGCGGATGCTTTTCAGGGTTTGATAGAGCACGTCCTGACCCACTTTGTCTGTGCCCAGCACGTGATAACCGCCCGCCAGCCTGGTGAGTACCCAAGCCAGTATAAGGATGACAGCCGCCGTGACCGTGAAGGCCCGCCAGGCAGGATCACCCTGGCGCGGCTGGCGCAGCCGCCCAAGCGCAAGCCGCGTGTCGCAGCCCCAGCGGGCCCTCAACACCCACGCCAGCAGCAGTACAAGCAACGCCGTGGAAAGGAGCCCGAGCGCCACTCCCTGGACGATGCGCTTGCCCACATCTCTGGCCCAGTCGCGTTCCGGGTCAGCCAACTGTGCGCCGCCAAACAGCAGCCTTGGATAGGCGCGTATCTGTTTGCCGTCCGGCCCAGTCATGGTTTCCTTGGCCTCGGCGCGCGTTGCGAGCGGCGCTGAATAGGTGCGCTCGGTTTGCTCTTTCAGAGGCTTGAGCGCCCGGTCCAGCACGCTCAACACTTCCACGTCATATTGGCCGTTGTCCAGCCTGAGCCGGTAGTGCAGGCTGTCGGCGAGGCCCACCAAGACAAACACCGTCAGGACCGCCAGCGACGCCATGCCCACCGGGCGGGTAATTACCCTGTGCCACGATGCACGCAGCGTGGGATTGCGCAGCACATACACACCCAGGATTATGCCAACCGCCACCAGCAGCCAGATCAGGCCATCGGTCCACAGCAGCACCGGTCTCATGACAGCCGCACCCTGGGGTCCACCAGGGTGTAGGAAAGATCGGTCAGCAGGAGGCCAAAGATGTAGAGGACCGAGCCCAGGAACACCATGGCCTGGACGATGGCGAAATCCTGCGAGCGTATGGCGTCGATGGTGTAGCTGCCCAGGCCCGGAATGCCGAAGAAGGACTCGGTCACCAGGCTGCCGGTGAACAACAGCGGCAGCACCACCACCGCGCCGGTCAGGATCGGAATCAGGCCGTTCCTCAACACATGGCGGAACAGCACCTGCAATTCGGACAATCCCTTGGCCCGCGCGGTGCGCACATAGTCGCGGCTGATCTCCTCAAGAAAGATCGTTCGGTACCAGCGCGCGCCGCTGCCGATCCCCGCCGCCACCGAAACAATCACCGGCAGCAAAACGAACTTGAGCGCATTGATGCCGGCGCCGTAACCCGAGATGGGCAGCCATTGCCACAGCTTGGCAATCAGATACTGGCCCGCGATGATGTAGAACAGGCCGGAAATGGACATTAGTGCCACCAGCCCCACCACGCTCCAGAATTCCATCTTTGTTCCGCGATAAAAAATCACCAGCAGCGCGACCGTGATGTTGGACAGAAGGCCGATGAGAAACACCGGCAGGGCAATGGCCAGCGAAGGCCACATGCGGGTTTTGATGTCTCGCGTGATATCGCGTCCGTCGTCGGCCTGACCGAAATCCAATGCGAACAGCTTCATTGAGCGTTGATAGAACAGGGTGTGGGTGACGGTCGCGGTTCCGGTTTCCTGCTTGTTGACGAACAGCGGCTTGTCATAGCCGTGCTCCTTTTTCCATTGCTCGATGGCGGCCG
>JBAWGM010000337.1:0-4111 GCA_049592895.1 Thiobacillaceae bacterium
GCGCGGAGAACTCTCGAAGACCCTTGTCGGATGGACAGATTTCCGAATTGCTTGGCCAGCAAGGCATCGTGGTCGCCCGCCGGACCGTAGCCAAGTATCGGGAGGCTCTGCAAATTTCCCCTGCGAATATGCGCAAGTCCGTTTAACAGCGCGTATTCCCCTATGCGCGTCAGGGTCGAACAGCCGCCAATTGATTCCGTCCTTTGAAAAGCGGCCCTTCTGGCATAATCTGAAAGTGACGATTATGACTTGTGTTCAACAACTCCCCGGCCCGCCACGCCCGACGCGTTGCGGGCTTTTTTTCACCCCGTGAGCTTAGGAGGCCTTATGAATCTCACAATTACCGGTCACCACGTAGAAATAACTCCAGCCATCCGTGACTATGTCGCGTCCAAACTTGACCGGGTAAAACGCCATTTCGACCAAGTCATCGATATGGGGGTCATCATGCAGGTGGAAAAGCTGATTCACAAAGTGGAAGCCACGCTGCATGTCCGGGGCCGCGACTTTCATGCCCACGCAGAGGACGGCAACATGTACGCCGCGATTGACCTTCTGGCGGACAAACTCGACCGACAGATTGTCAAACACAAAGAGAAGCAAGGTGATCACCACCCGGAAACGGGGGGCCTGAAACATCAACCAACTGGCGTATAATCGCGCTTCCTGGCCGGTTATTGAGGCGGCGACAATCATCCTGAGTGACGGCATGACGGCTGATCTTGCGGACTTTGATTCGACTGCGAGCCGCCTCAAGAAACGTCACTCTAGTCTGTTATGGATTCGGCACACTTTGCCCTAAGGAATGCCTGGCACCGAATTTGCATTGACGACATTGTCAAGTCGATGGGTGCCGAATCAATAACCAGGCCCGGAATGCAGCATGAACCAGATATCCCCCCTACTCAAGCCCGACAGCATACAAACCGACCTGTCGTTCACCGACAAGACACAGTTGTTCGAGCATGTCGCCCGCTGGTTTGAGTCCCGCTATGGCCTCAAACCCAGCGAAGTGTTCAACAACCTGACAGAACGGGAGCGTTTGGGCTCAACGGCCCTGGGCTCCGGCGTGGCCATCCCTCACGGCCGCATCAAGGGGCTGAAGCAGGCTTCCGGTGCGTTGTTCCGGCTCTCCCCTGCGCTGGAATTTGACGCCCCGGATAACCGTCCGGTCAGTCTATGTTTTGTCCTTCTGGCCCCAGCCGATGCCAATGAAGCGCACCTTCAAATTCTCGGGGAACTGGCTCAGCTATTTGGCGACCCGTCAATGCGCGAGCGAATGAATCACGCCGCTGATGCCGCCGCGCTCTATAGCCTGCTCGATACATGGAAAGCCTGAGCAGCGTATCGGTCGAGAGTGTTTTCCGGGATACCGCATCCCATCTGGGCTTGACCTGGGTCGCGGGCCACGCCGGGGGAGCGCGCCAACTTTCTTCCGAAACCATTCAACAGCCTACCCTTGCCCTGATCGGGCATCTCAATTTTGTCCATCCCAACCGAATTCAGGTATTGGGCTGCGCCGAGATGGGTTATCTGCGCAAGCTGTCGCCCGATGCGCTGCAGGAGGCGATCAAGCATCTCTTCTCAGCCGAAATTGCGGCGGTCATTATCTCCAACAACGAGCCCATTCCCGACATCATGCTGAAGGCGGCAGAGACGAGCCAGACGCCTCTTTTTTCCTCGCCCCAGCAAAGTCCGGCTTTGATGGCCTTTATGTCCCATCACCTGACACAGGCGCTGGCGGAAACCGTCATGCTGCATGGCGTATATCTGGAAGTCATGAGTCTGGGCGTCCTGATCAAAGGTGATGCGGCGGTGGGCAAGAGCGAACTTGCCCTGGAACTGATAACCCGCGGCCACCGGTTGGTCGCCGACGACGCGGTGGAACTCAGGCATGTCGCGCCGGAAATCCTGGAAGGAACTTGTCCCGCTCTGCTGCGGGATTTTCTCGAAGTCCGTGGACTGGGCCTGCTCAACATCCGTTATCTGTTCGGCGAAACCGCCGTCAAGGTGAAGAAGAATCTGAAGCTGATCGTGGAGCTCTTCAAGCCGTCTGCGGATGAAATGGGAAAGCTCAACCGGCTGGACATGGAGGCCACTCGGGAAAACATGGTAGGGGTGGAAATTCCGGTGGTGCGCATCCCCGTTGCCGCAGGCCGCAATCTGGCTGTATTGGTGGAAGTGGCGGTGCGCAATCATATCCTCAAGAGCCGGGGCATCAACCCCATGGAGCAGTTCGCCATTCGCCAGCAGGCGGAAATTGACCGTCAGGACGACATCTAGGATACGCAAGGAGGGCTATACATGCAGGTCATCCTGGTTTCCGGTTTGTCCGGCTCCGGCAAAAGCGTTGCCATCGCCGTACTGGAAGACGCGGGTTACTACTGCATCGACAATCTTCCCGTTGCGCTGCTAAACAAAGTCGTTGAACACCTGCATCGAACCGGCCGTGACCGGGTCGCCATTTCGGTCGATGCTCGCAGCGGACAGAACTTTTCCCAGTTTCCGACAATTGTCCAGACTCTCAGGGATCAGGGCATGGATGTGCGGGTCATCTTTCTGGAAGCCAAGAACCTCACCCTGGTCAAACGGTTCTCCGAAACACGCCGCCGCCATCCCCTGTCCAGCGCCGAGATCTCCCTGCCCGAAGCGATCGAGCAGGAGCGCAATTTTCTGTCGGATATCGCGCCCCTGGCACACCGCATCGACACCAGTGATCTTTCTCCCGGTGCACTCAGGATCTGGATCAAGGATCTGGTCGTGCAGGATCGTTCCCGCATCACCCTGCTGTTTGAATCTTTCGGCTTCAAGCATGGCATACCGCTGGATGCAGATCTGGTCTTTGACATTCGCTGCCTGCCCAACCCGCATTACGTGCCGGATCTCAAGCTCCTTACGGGCAAGGACCGGCCGGTCCAGGAATTTCTGGAGGCCAGCCCCAATGCCATGGCCTTGCTGGCGGACATTCGCGCCTTTGTCGAAAACTGGCTGCCTTGTTACATCCGCGATCACCGCGCCTATCTCACCGTGGCCATCGGCTGCACCGGCGGCCAACACCGCTCAGTGTATTTCGCCGAGTCCCTGGCGGCCGCCTTCCGGGACAGGGAACAGGTGCTGGTGCGCCATCGCGAACTGGCATGAGCGCCTACGTCAAGCCTGGCGATTGGGCCCTGCTGGGCCTGTTCAGTTTGCTGGTCTGCGCGCTTGCTCTGCATGTGTGGTGGGGCCCCAGGGGCGACCATGCAATCGTGCGGGCAGGCGGCAAGGTCTTCGCCGAGATCAGTCTTGCCCGCGATGGCCTCATCCTGGTTCCCGGCCCCCTGGGACAAACCAGCGTGGAAGTCGCCCGTCACCGGGTTCGCGTTCTGCGCGACCCCGGCCCGCGCCAGCTCTGCGTCAAGCAAGGCTGGCTGAGCCAGGCCGGCCAGGCAGCTCTATGCCTGCCCAATCAGGTGAGCGTGGAAATCACCGGCGCCAGCCGTATCTATGACTCGCTTAATTACTAAACATGAAACCCGAACGCCCTTCCATCACCCTGCCGGTAACCCAGCAAGACAAGCGTGTCGCCGGATACGCCGCACTCGCCATTGGGCTTAGCCTGGCAGAAGCGGCCCTGCCCAGCCCGATTCCGGGAGTCAAACCCGGTCTGGCCAATATTGTGGTGCTGTGGGCCTTGCTGCAATATGGTTGGCGCACCGCTGCTTCGGTTGCCTTGATCCGGGTTTTCGCCGGAAGTCTGCTGCTGGGTAGCTTTCTTGCCCCCGGGTTCTGGCTTTCCCTGAGCGGCTCGCTCGCAAGTCTGCTGGGTCTGTTCATTGCGGTTCGTCTGCCTCGGTCCTTGTTCGGCCCGGTTTCCCATTCCCTGATTGCCGCCGGCTTTCACATCAGCGGCCAGCTGGCGCTCGCGGCGTTCTGGCTGATGCCGGGTGGCGCCATTCTTGGCCTTGCCCCGCTCTTCGCAGTGGCAGCGCTGGTATTCGGCACCACCAATGGCGTGATAGTCGCACGCCTGATTGCCCCGCCAACCCAAGCTGTCGCACAATCGGCGCATGCCTAAGGAACCTCTGATCAAGTCCGTCATGAGCCGCGTTTGTCACGAAAAATGCTCAGA
>JBAWGM010000338.1:0-9066 GCA_049592895.1 Thiobacillaceae bacterium
TTGGGCGCAACAATGCAGGGTGCACCGTTTTCCTCCCAGGCCAGGGGCTTGATCCAGGTGTTGAACTGCTGAGCCGTCAGGCTTTGCTGAAAGCGCTGCAAGCAGAGGTCCCAGAAGGATTCCATTGGCGAGAATATTCTTTATGGTTATGCGTGGGGAGGGTTTGAATCTTACTCCTGTGCATTTGAGTTATCCACAGGGAATCGAAAATTTTCATGGCACCATAATCGCTTTCCTGTTGGTGGCACAAATCAAGCCAGTTCAAGCTGAGACCGTAACTTGCCTTGACAACAGCGGCACTGATTAGGTCTAATACACGGTTTTTTCAGGCAAATCTCCGCGATGACGTTGTTTGATGAGAGCGGGGCGCAGAAAAGCAGAAAGGACAGTTTATGAAACGCACTTATCAGCCTTCGGTTACGCGCCGCAAGCGTACACATGGCTTTCGTGTGCGCATGAAAACCAAGGGCGGGCGAGCGGTTATCAATGCCCGCCGCGCCAAGGGCCGGCATCGGTTGGCGGTTTAGCGCATTCCTTGCCTGGCCGCTACGCATACACCCGACGCCAGCGGCTGCTCAAGGGAACGGATTTCGAGGCGGTTTTCGCCGCCCGTCTCTACTACCGCTCGCGGTCCTATCTTGTCATGTGCAGGCCCAATGAGTTGGGCTATGCCCGGCTGGGCATGGTGGTGGGCAAACGGCAGTTCAAACGCGCAGTGGACCGCAACCGGATGCGCCGCATTATTCGCGAGACCTTTCGTCTGCATCATCCCGACTTGCCGGCAATGGATGTGGTGGTGAAGGTTCAGAGTGTGCCACCGGAAGGCGAGGAGGGGGCGGAGTTGGCAGCTGTTCTGGCGCGTCTGAAATGATGGTCTGGATCGCCCGCAAGCTGGTGCAGGCTTATCAGCTCTTGATCAGTCCGATGCTAAGGCCCAACTGCCGTTATCTGCCGACTTGTTCCGACTACGCCCTGGAGGCCCTGCAAAAGCACGGCTTTATCAAAGGCGGATGGTTGACTCTGAAACGCCTGGGACGTTGCAGGCCGGGTTGTCCCGGCGGCCATGACCCCGTTCCCTGACACGGTACAATTCCGGATTATGGATACCCAACGCCTCATACTTTTTGCGATTTTTTCCTTTTCCCTGTTGTTGCTCTGGGAGTCCTGGCAAAACAAGGATCAGATCCAGCCCGCGCCGCAGACCCAGCGGCCGGCCGCGACCGCGGAGGGCGGGGCGGTGCCCACGCCGACCACAACGGCCGAGACGAACCGCCAGTCAGTTGCGCCGATGTCCGCTGCCCAGGCAACCGGGCTCTCCAAGGGTTCGCGGGCGATCGTCAAGACCGATTTGTTCACTGCAGAAATCGACGCCAACGGGGGCGACCTTCGCAGCCTGATACTCGATCGCTATCATGAAGTCGAGGACAAGAACCTGCCTTTGAAATTGCTGGAGGACGACCCCGCACATCCCTACATCGTTCAGTCGGGGATGCTTGGACAAGGGCCAAATCACAAGAGTGTGTATCAGTTGGCTCCTGGAACATATGAGCTCAAGGCCGGCCAGGATAAAGTTTCGGTTCCCCTGACCTACAGTGATCCGGCTCGGGGACTGACGGTTACGCGCACCTATACCTTCCACCGCGACAGCTACAAGATTGAATTGACCACGCGCGTGGTGAATGCCGGCACCCAGCCTGTCAGCCTGGATGCTTATTATCAACTTGTGCGCAATGGGGATAAGCCGCAAGGGGAAGGCAGGTTTCTCAACACGTTTACCGGCCCGGCCATTTTCACCGACGAGCAGAAATTTCAGAAGCTGCAATTCAAGAAGATCACTGACGGTAGCGCGGAATACCAGAAGGACGCCAGTTCCGGATGGGTGGGAATGATTCAGCATCACTTCGTTTCTGCCTGGCTGCCGCCGCCAGGCATCAAGCGGGAGTTTTATGCCAAGGATCTGGGCAATAATTTATTCTCTGCCGGGGTAATCTTGTTCAATGGTAGTTTGCCGCCAGGCCAGGAGAAGACAACTTCGGTTTCGCTGTATGCCGGCCCTCAGCTCCAGCGCCAGTTGGAAGAGGCGGCGCCCGGCCTGGATCTGACTCGGGATTATGGCTGGCTCACACCCCTGTCGGCGCCCATATTCTGGGCCCTGAGCAAGATCGAGAAACTGGTCGGTAATTGGGGCTGGGCAATCATCATCTTGACGTTCCTGATCAAGCTGGCTCTGTATCCCTTGTCGGCCACCAGCTACAAATCCATGGCGCAAATGCGCAAGCTCACGCCGAGGCTGCAGAAGCTTAAGGAGATGTATGGGGATGACCGGCAGAAACTGCACCAGGCCATGGCAGATCTGTACAAGAAGGAGAAGATCAATCCGCTGGGCGGCTGCCTGCCCATCGTGCTGCAGATTCCGGTATTTATCGCGCTCTATTACTGTCTGATCGCGGCGGTGGAAATGCGTGGCGCACCCTGGATAGGTTGGATCCATGACCTTAGTGCGCCTGATCCCCTGTACATCCTGCCGGTGGTGATGGCGCTGACCTCAATACTTCAGGTTAAGCTCAATCCCACGCCGCCTGACCCCATGCAGGCCAAGATGATGATGATTATGCCGGTGGTATTTTCCGTCATGTTTCTGTTCTTTCCCGCCGGCCTCGTGCTCTACTGGGTAACCAGCAACGCCCTGTCCATCGCCCAGCAATGGGCCATCAACAAGCAATTTGATACCGGCCACGCCAAGAGCTGATCTTATCGGCGCTATCGCCACGCCGCCTGGGCGGGGCGGCATAGGCGTGATCCGGATTTCCGGGCAGGGTGCCGAGGGTCTGGCCCTTGCCCTGACCGGTCGCAGACTGAAGCCACGACACGCCACTCATGTGGTGTTTCTTGATGCTGCAGGCCAGTCCCTGGACGAAGGCCTGGTCCTGTTTTTCCCCGGCCCCCATTCCTTTACCGGCGAGGACGTGGTGGAACTCCATGGCCATGGCGGGCCGGCCGTGCTGCAGGCGCTGCTGTCGCGTTGCCTGGAGTTGGGTGCGCGCCTGGCGCAGGCCGGCGAATTCACCCGGCGGGCCTACCTCAATGGCAAGCTCGATCTGGCCCAGGCTGAAGCGGTTGCCGACCTGATCGATGCCAGCTCGCAGGAAGCTGCCCGCGCTGCGCTGCGCTCCCTGAGCGGAGAGTTTTCCCGCCATGTTCGAACCCTGCAAAACACCCTGACTGAATTGCGCATGCGGGTGGAGGCGAGCATCGATTTTCCCGAGGAGGACGATGTGGTCCGCGTGGAAATGGCGCAAGTGGCGAACGGTCTGTTGCGTACTCTCGCCGCGCTGGATGAGGTGCTCGCCGCGGCCCGCCAGGGCGCCCTGTTGCGCGAGGGAGTGAACGTCGTGTTAATCGGCCAGCCGAACGTGGGCAAGTCCAGCCTGCTGAATGCCCTGGCCGGGGATGAGATCGCCATCGTCACTGAAGTCGCGGGGACCACGCGTGACGCGATCCTGCAGGAAGTCCAGATCGAAGGCGTGGGCTTTCACTTGATCGACACGGCCGGTTTGCGCGCGACCGTGGACCCGGTGGAAAAAATCGGCATTGCACGCGCCTGGGCCGCGATTGAACGAGCCGCCATCGCGCTGCTGCTGGTGGATGCCCAGCATGGCCTGGGAAGCGCCGAGCAGGACATTGTCCGGCGGCTTCCGCCAGGCATCGCCCGGCTGAACGTGCACAACAAGATCGATTTGGCCGGCGAGGCGCCGCGCGTGGTGCAAACCGGGGACGCCGCAGAAGTCTGGCTGTCGGCAAAAACCGGCGAAGGAATACCGCTGTTACGGCGCGAACTCCTGCGTCTGGCCGGTTGGCAGCCGGCCGGCGAGGGCGGCTTCATGGCCCGCGCGCGCCACCTCGCTGCGCTCAATCGCGCCCGCAGCCATCTGCTAAAGGCCGCGGAACTAGGCGAACAGCTTGAACTTCAGGCCGAGGAACTTCGTCTTGTCCAGGGAGCGCTGTCGGAAATCACCGGTGAATTCAGTCCGGACGATCTGCTGGGCGAGATCTTCAGCCGTTTTTGTATAGGCAAGTGAGCGCCCGGTCAGCCCGAAACCCCCAGCTCTGCACAAAGCCTGCCCACCAAGCCCTTCAGCGCGTCGACATCTTTCTCCAGCCGCGCCACATGGGCCTTGATCGCGGCGACCTCGCCCGCGGCCACGCTGGCCGTGGGCTCTGCTGGCACCGGTGGTGCGGCAGTGGTCTGCTCGATGACCGGGGTGCCGCTGAGCAGGTGAGCCCAGCGGTTCTCGCGTGAGCCGGGCTGACGGGGCAGTTCGGCCACCATGGCTCCGTCGGGCCGTTCCGCCAATTCCTGCAGAAAGCCCTCCACGGCCGAGATGTCGGCGAACTTGTGCAGGCGTTCGCAGTTGATGCGCAGTTCGCCCGTCGTCAGCGGACCGCGCAACATGAGCACGGTGAGCAACGCGACTGCCTGCGAGGGCACCCGCAGCGCCTTTTCCATGTTGTGGGCGTAGCGAGTCACGCGACCGCCGCTGGTTTCGATGACCAGGGCCGGGCCCTTGAGGCGGTCGATGGCGGCCTGCACTTCGGTCTCGGTCGCCTCGATGACGGGGTGGCGGCTGGTCTTCTGGTTGCAGCCGGCCACCAGCGCGTTGAGGGACAGGGGATAGGTGTCGGGCACAGTGTGGCGCTTCTCGCCGAGCACCCCGAGGACGCGGGTTTCGAGCAGGGACAGGACGGGCAGGCGAGGAGCGGTCATGGCGGTGGCTCGTTATTTCGATGAGGAATTATGCCCCGTTGCGATGCTTGCGGGAAACAGTTCAGTTGATGGATCGAACTCCATTAATCCAGCGCGTCTTACAGGTGATCGGAGTGCTGAGATCGCTCGTTCAAATTGCGATTTCAGCAATACGAGCATCCAGGCTGGGTATGATAAAGGGCGCAAAGCATGGGCGTTGCCCCGTTCGTTAAACGCACCCGTTCCATAGGAGTGACCGGAGTACGATGCGGATTCCATTCTGGCGGGAGTTCCCATGAAGCCAACCCGGCACGGGCCCATCCTGGCGCTGATCCTGGCCGCCCAGGCCGTTTCCGCCTGGGCCGACGAAGATCTCTTCAGCATTGATCCGGCGCACACGTTCCCTACCTTTGAGGTGGTCCACCAGGGCTTCTCGACGCAGCGCGGCCGCTTCAACCAGACCACCGGAACGGTCGTCATGGATCAGCAGAAGAAGCGCGGACGCGTGGACATCACTATTGACGCCAACTCGATCGACACGGGCGTCAGGCCGTTGGACGACGTGTTGCGCGGAGCGGGATTTCTGAACGTGGCGCAGTACCCCACGCTCAGCTTCCACTCTACGGAACTCAAATTCGACGGAGATCAGTTGGCGACAGTGGATGGGGTGTTCACGATGCTGGGCGTGTCGCGGCCGGTCACCCTTACCGTCACCCACTACCGGTGCGGGATCGATCCTGCGACTTCCCGCTATGTCTGCGGCGTTGACGCCGAAACCAGCTTCAGGCGTTCGGACTATGGGATGACCAAGCTCATTCCCTTCGTCAGCGACGAGGTGAAGCTCAGGATCCAGGTTGAGGCGACCCGGAAACAGTGACGCTCTAGCGATAGCCGTAGGCCTTGATGATGATCCGAGCCTTCTTCTGCTTCATGTAAGTCATCAGCGCCACTGCGGCGGCGTTGTCCTCGCCGCCGGCAAGGATCACAGCGTCCTGGCGAATGGGAGTGTACAGGGCGGCCGGAACGACCCAAGCCGAACCTTTGCTGATCTTGCCATCTCTTAGCACCTGTGACAGAGCGACGAATCCCAGATCCGCATTGCCGGAAGTGACGAACTGGTAGGCTTGGGCGACGTCTTCACCCTGGACGAGCTTGGGTTCAAGGGCCGAGTAGATGCCCAGCTTGCTCAACACTTCCAGCGCAGCTGCTCCGTAGGGCGCGAGCCTGGGGTTCGCCAGGGCGATATGCGCAAACGCCCCCTTCTTCAGGACTTGGCCATGTGCGTCAACCACGCTCGATTTGGCCGACCACAGTACGAGCGTGCCGATGGCGTAAGTGAAGCGGGTTCCAGGCACGCCCAGGCCTTCCTTCTCCAGCCGTGCCGGGGTTTCAGCATCCGCCGAGAGCAGAACCTCGAATGGCGCACCGTTCTTGATCTGGGCGTAGAAATTGCCGGTGGAGCCGAATGCGAGCAGTGCCTTATGGCCGGTGTCGCGCTCAAACGCGGCGGCGATCTTCTGCATCGGCGCGGTGAAGTTGGCGGCCACGGCGACCTGTACATCGGCCGCAACGCCTTGCCACACAAGGCAGCCCAGGCACAACGCAAGGAACGAGTAACGATGGAAGCGCATCAAGAAAGCTCGGGAATTTTGTCAATGCTAACAGCGCCGAGCTCGGGACAGATGAATCCCGCTATAAGGACATTCCCGCGAGCACAAGCGGCTTGCCGTTCCGGGTGCGCCGCAGGTGATCAAACCATAGCAATCCCAAGTAAAGGGTCTATACAGAAATGAGGCCAGAATCTGGCTGACTGAGCTATAGAGGAGTGAAATTATGAGTTTGATCGACAACCTGATGAACGAACGCCCGGTGTTGCGTGACGGGATGGGCAATCTGGTGGAACTGGATGACTGGTCTGAGGAAATTGCCGTCGAGCGGGCCAAGGACATCGGGCTTGAGTTGACCCCCGACCACATGAAAGTCATCAAGTTTCTGCGCCTGCATTACATGGACGGCGGAAATCTGGAGTCCGCTCCCATGCTGTTGCGGGATATGGAAGAGCGGTTCCGCGATGAAGGGGGTGGCCGGTTCTTGTATCGCCTGTTTCCGGGCGGGCCGGTTACTCAGGGCCTTTACCTGGCTGCGTTGCCGAGCAAAGGCTACTCCACGGACAAATCGTTTGGCAGTGTGACCTGAATCAGCCTGTCGATCCGGTCAGGCGCATGGTCTTGATCATCGCTTCGAAATTGGTGAGGTCTTTGGGGATGACCCTGCCCCGGCGCCTTGTAGACCGACGCGCCATTGGAATAGGCGTGCGTTGAACCAGCCGTTCCAGAGCTAAGCCCCGTTCGTTTTCCGGCGCACTAGCACAGTGCGGGCCGGCGGTCGATTTGGGTCGTGTTGAGGGTGGGAACATTCCGATTCAGAATTGCATCTGCGGTCAGTAATGAATCGGACACAGGGCTCCGCAGGAATGGGCAAGTTGGTGTGCCCTCGCGAGGGGATCCGATACCTTTGCGCGGCTTGGCGGCTTTCGCCTCGCTTTATGCGCCGGCTGTAAGCGCTGCACTTCCTTCTGAGCGACAGTTCGGCGACCCACATTGCGGCCTGAACAACCGGACCTTATTTGGCCGCGCATCGCTATGCAGCCGGTGCCTTGGGCAAACCGAGCCGCCAGGACCAAAGGCGGTAGACTCACCAGAGCATCAGCAGGACGGAGACCATTCGCTTTATGGAGACCTTGCGGGAAGACCACGAAAGCCAGCAACGCTGGCGGCCGCGCCGATTCGGCAAGAGCAATAGGCAGCCGGGGGTTTCACGTGAAACACCGCTGGGTGACTGACCGCGGTCTGTGGCTGGAAAGCGGCGCAAGGACACTGGGGCTCAAGCAGGAACTGGAAACGGCGGACTTTGCGGAAGTGGAAGCGCTGGTGCCCGGCGATGGCAGCTTGCTGGTGGTGTTGAAGCGCGGCCTGGGCGCGGGGCAGGCACTGCTCGATCTGATCAGTAATGTGCAGTTCGGCGCGGGTCTGGAGATCCGCGGGCGGCATCACGAAATTCCAGTCGAGTATGGCGGAGAGGCGGGGCCCGACTTGGGGCGGGTGGCGGATGCGGCAGAGCTGACTACATGCCAGGCCATCGAACTGCACGCCAGTGCCGAGTACCGGGTTGCTTTTATCGGCTTTCAGCCAGGGTTTGCCTATATGATCGGCACCCCGGAGCCACTGCAAATGGCCCGTCGCCATGCGCCCAGAGCACGCGTTCCCGCAGGCAGCGTGGCGCTGGGCGGGGTTTATACGGGCATTTATCCGGGGAAAGGCGCGGGTGGCTGGCAGCTTATCGGCCGTACCACGGAGTGGCTGTTTGATCCGTGGCGCCAGCCGCCAGCCCGCTTCGCGCCGGGCGACCGGATCCGCTTCGTGCCGCGATGAAGATTGTGGTGCGCAAGCCGGGATTGCTGGACACCATCCAGGATCTGGGGCGCCCGGGCTACCGGCAGGTGGGCGTCCCGGAAGGAGGGGCGGCAGACCGGCAGGCCCTGATTCTTGCCAACCGCCTGGTCGGCAATATGGACGGCGCGGCGGGGATTGAGTTCACCCTGCATGGACCGGCGCTGGGCTTTCCGCAGGGCGGGGTGATTGCCCTGACCGGTGCGCGATTCGAAGCCCGCTGCGACGGGGCGGATCTCAACTGGGATAACACCCTGGTGCTGTCGGCGGGGGCGAGCCTGGAAATCGGGCGTGCGCTTAACGGCTGCCGGGGCTATCTGGCGGTAGCCGGCGGCATCGAGAATGAGGCCGTGTTGAGCAGCCACGCCACCTTCTTGCCGGGTGCCTTCGGCGGCTGGTGCGGTCGTCAGCTTGAGGCCGGGGACTCGTTGCCCGCGCGCGCCGGCCAACCGGCCCATTTTGGGCGGGCGAGCGAACCTGTGGCTGGGGGGCCGTTGCGCGTGGTGGCAGGGCCCCAGTTGGGATGGTTTTCCGAGCCTGCTTTGGTCGCGCTGTTCGGCGGAAGCTATGTCGTGGATGCGCGGTCGGACCGCACCGGTATACGTCTCAGGGGGCGCGAGCTGGGGGTGAAGGAGCGGCAACAGCTTGGCTCCCAGGGCGTGCTGCCAGGAACTATCCAGGTGCCGCCCGACGGCCAACCCATAATCTTGGGATGGGACGGGCCGGTCACCGGCGGCTATCCGGTGATTGCCGGAGTCATTGCCGCCGATCTCGGACGGCTGGCCCAGCTCAGGCCGGGAGACAGGGTCAGTTTCCAGGCACTGGACCCTGCCGAGGCAAGGGCGGTCTGGCTGGATCAACAAGGAATCCTGG
>JBAWGM010000339.1:0-1687 GCA_049592895.1 Thiobacillaceae bacterium
GCCTTGGCCTTCTTGATGGCAGTGTCAGTCAGCGGCATGGCAAAATTCCAGTTTCGAGGGTATCTGCTCTGCGGGTATCAGAAATACCCTCATAGATACCCTCCAATTGAGGGTATTTCCATGCTACGCCATGAAACGGAATGATACAAGAAAAAACCCGCAATCCGTTGCCAGACGCGGGTTTATGAGACTTTGTGATACAGGATGAAACGTGTTCTTGGTGGGCAGTACTGGGATCGAACCAGTGACCCCCGCCGTGTGAAGGCGATGCTCTACCGCTGAGCTAACTGCCCAAGAAGGCGCGCCTTAAACCATATCCAGCCCGGTACGGTCAAACGAGCCGATCCGTTTCGCGTAAAATTGACCGCTTTCATCTCATCCCGATTCCATGGTCCGCACCCGATTCGCTCCCAGCCCCACCGGCTATCTGCATATAGGCGGGGCTCGCACGGCCCTGTTTTCCTGGGCTTATGCCCGCAGTCGTGGCGGCCAGTTCGTCCTGCGCGTGGAAGACACCGACCGTGAGCGTTCTACCGACGCTTCGGTGCAGGCGATCCTGGACAGCATGCAGTGGCTGGGGCTCGATTATGACGAGGGACCGTTCTTCCAGATGGATCGCCTGCCCCGCTACAAGGAACTGGCCGACAAGTTGATCGCGGAAGACAAGGCCTATCGCTGCTTCGCCACCAAGGACGAGTTGGAAGCCATGCGTGAAGCGCAGAAAGCCCGCGGCGAGAAGCCGCGTTACGACAACCGCTGGCGGCCCGAGCCGGGCAAGCACCTGCCTGTGCCGCCGGCCGGGGGGCAGGCGGTAATCCGCTTCAAGAACCCGATCGAGGGCGAGGTCATTTTCAGGGACCTGATCAAGGGCCCCATCATCGTATCCAATTCGGAACTGGATGATCTGGTCATCCTGCGCGCCGATGGCATTCCGACCTACAACTTTGGCGTGGTGGTCGATGACTGGGATATGAACATCACCCACGTCATCCGCGGTGACGACCACGTCAACAATACCCCGCGCCAGATCAACCTGCTCAAGGCGCTGGGCGCCCCCCTGCCCCACTACGCGCACGTGCCGATGATCCTGGGCTCGGACGGCGAACGGCTGTCCAAGCGCCATGGCGCAATTTCCGTCATGCAGTATCAAGAAGAGGGCTATCTGCCCGAAGCCCTGCTCAACTACCTGGCGCGTCTGGGCTGGTCGCATGGCGATGAGGAGATGTTCTCAATCGACCAGTTCAGGGCCTGGTTCGACCTTGAACACGTCAGCCGTTCGCCCGCCAAATTCAACCCGGAGAAACTCGGCTGGCTCAATCAGCAGTACCTGAAGACCGCCGATGACCGACGGCTCGCCACCCTGGTGACGCCTTTCCTGCTGCACAATGGCTGCGACCTGACAAACGGGCCCGAACTGGCCGGCGTTGTGAATCTGGTAAAGGAGCGCGCCAGCACCCTGGCCGAACTGGCCGATGCCGCCACTCTGTTCTACCGCTACATCAAACCCACCCGCGAGCGGCTGGATCCCCATCTGATCCCCGAAGCCATCCCTGCGCTTAAATCGCTTGGCGAACACCTGGCCCTGGTGGAATGGAACCGGCCGAGCCTCAGCGCCTTGATCAAAACCGTGGTCAAGGACGCAGCGCTGAAAATGCCCAACCTGGCCATGCCGCTAAGGGTGCTGGTG
>JBAWGM010000340.1:0-3675 GCA_049592895.1 Thiobacillaceae bacterium
ACCAAGGACGAGGCAACAGGCAGGAAGAATCTTTCGGAAAAGGATTTCATGTTGGGTATCTCCTTCAAGACAGGCAAACGGAATGAGCTCGCACAGTTCTTTAAGTATCAAGCCTACTTAGACGACCGGCGGGTTTCAGGGAACCAAATGGCTGGCCGCAGAAGCAGAATGTACGGCCTAAAACTGCATAACCCAGGCTGCAGTTTGACACGTTGTGTCGTTCAAAGAAAGTTCATTATGGTTCCGTTCGGGTCGCCATCGGCGTGCCCAGCTTCTCAGCAGAGGACATTCGTTTGTAAGCCGGAATGTCCGGTATCGGTAAGCCCATTCGGCAGGACGCGACTCGCAACCATCTATCGTGGCATGCGTGTTGAATGGCACTTTAGCAGCAAAAAACGGTCACCATGTAAATGGATGCCATCTGGCTTCATGCGTCCAGAGTTGCGGGTTCGCAGCCAGTCTTATTCCGAGCGTTGTCCCCGGATTTCATTGCGAACCAACTATTTTGGCGACGCCACCGAACCGGCGTAGAACACTGCGCATGCTCCGCCCGGAAAGAGATTCCTCACTTGCTTGAGCAACTTGCGCACCGGCCCGGCTGCGGACTTTAGGGTATTCGGCTCCTCCACTACCGGTTTCTGGAAAGAGCCACGAATTCTTTGCTGAACCTTGGCGCAGCCCCTGGCATCGATCAACGCAACGGTCACCGCATCGAACCGGCTGTTGACGAAATCGAGCCCGCCATGCAGGGCGATCCGGTTCTTGTTCGTCGCCATAGCCACGTCCTGCGCCTGCGCCACACCGTGGGCGACCTTCCAGTCGGAGACGAGCGTCCTGATCTCGCTGTGGCCCCCCGATCCCTGATAGATGCGCGCAAAGTTGTATCCCTTGGTGACAATCAGGCCGAGAGGCCCGATCAGGACGTAGGCTCCGACGTCAACGAGGTTGAAGTGCTGACTGGACTCATAGCGGGCGAACTCCCGATCGAGATCGCGGCCATTGAGAGTGAGGTTTTCTCCCCGCAGTGTGATCTTTCCCGCTGCAGTCTGTCGCAGTTCGTTCATAGTCTTTCCCTGCATCGACAGGTTCGCGGAGAAATCCATCGGCCCATGGGCGATCTCTTGCGGCGACAGGATCTTCAGGAACTCATCGATGTGGAACTGTGAAAGGGTATAGCGAACTTGGTAAAGCGGAACGGCGCCCGTGAAGTCCGCCTGTATGCTTCCGGATCCTTGTCCAGAGAAGACACGCATCGTGACAGGTTTGAGATCGAAGCTCCCGCGCTGCCCGGCAACCGAAAACTTCAAATCGGAAGCGGCGTAGTCCTTGGTCCGAATCTTCCCGCAAGCGAGTTCTGCCGCGAACGAGAGGTTCTTCATAATATCAGGTTGTTCCCTGCCAGAAGCCTGCAGCCGGCTCATGTCCAGGCTGCAATCCCCAGCCTCGAATCCTTCCCCGGATGCTCTGTCCAGGTAGCGGAAAGTCCCATTTGCGAGGGATATTCTTGCCAGGTTCAGATTGGGCAATGGTCCCCGGCCTGCCTCCGATTGCTCGAAATTGAACTTGCCATCGCGGTCCCTCTCGATGGATATGATCGGGTGTTCAAGCGTGATCCGCTCGATCTGGAATCCCTTGTGGAGCAGGGTGAGGAAATCGAGCCCAATCCGGGCCGCCCTTGCGGTGGCGACCTCGGTTCCCCGGTTACGAATGTGCAAGTCCTCCAGGGTGATGAGCAAACTCGGGAAGAAGCCGATTCCCAAACGGCCGCCGACTTTGACTTCCATCCCCAAATTTTCCGAGACGGCCGCTTCAATCCGGGGTTTGTAGGCGTTGACATCCAGAAAAAGAAACATGGTGATCGCGACGAGGACAAGAAGTCCGATGAGCGCGCCGAAGACAACGGTGATCGTTCTACGTGATTTTGCCATTGGCCTGATCCAACCTCGTGCCAATTGTACCGACATCCCTTCGCCCGTTTACGACAACTTGATCCAAAGAGTTCGGCACGGTGGGGATTGACCACGCGTGCGATATTGAGTGACTAACGGGCTGTTAATGTGATGGACGTGTTCAGCTTGTGACATTTTGCGGAGTGCTCAAACCTCGCAGCGCTGAAAGAATCGAACGTGAAGCAGATTGAGAGGCAGCCATTATTTGGAGCGCTCTCGCAACGTGAATTTCAACGGCCGGCTCATTTCACGAGTTGCGGAAATTCGTTTCGTCGAAATAACGCTCCGTCACTGGAAGATTTGACACGATCCATAGTATTCCTCGTCCATTGGCGCGCCAGAAACGATCTCATGTCGAGTGTCGACAGCGATGAAGTCGTGAGCTTTTCCATAGATGGGAAAGACGGTGGTGAGATGAATGGCATCCGGCGCCAATTCAATGAAAGACAGACCCGCTCTGGCTGGAAGCACCTTGACATCGCCGGCGCCACTTTTTGCGATCACACGCGCGGACTGGCTCTTGATATCTATCGCGTCAAAATGAACATCCTGACCAGAGTGCGTGGCGGAGGTCTTTGGTTTGCTCCCAAGCCAGACTGTGCGGGTCCCCGGATCAAAGTGGCAGTTCAGACTGCGCGCCGCAAAAAGTTGCGAAATCGGGTTGTCTTTACCGTAAGCAAGGGTGGCGCACAACGCAAGAGCCGTTATCAGAAAAAACCTGAATCGCATAGCCGCGGTCCCTTTCCAGGGTTGTTTGACGCTTATTAATAAGGACCCACTGGTTCGTACCCTATGGGAATCGTCGGAAGTGCTGATGCCTGGTACCTGCTTGAGTCATTTCGAGTGCGCAGAAGTCGTCTGTCCGCATTCTCGATGATAATACGGATTGACGGTCAACACCGCGACCTTCTCCATTCCGCACCGCTCCTATGCTTAAGTACAAGACCGCGCAATCCTGCGCGCCCAACGAGTGCCTTGTCATAAACCATAGAATCCATGGGCCGAGGTATCGACTTTGTGGATAGTGCGAATGCGCCGGATAGCCCTGGAATGACCTATCCGAGCCGCAGGGACATCGAGCTCTATTTGACATCCTCCCCGTCGGTCCATGGCTCCCGGCCAGTGGTCAAGACGGAGTTCAGCGGCGTGGCGCAGCGCCGCAGGCAGGACGCCGGTCTATGGTCGTGCGCCGAAGAACGCCTCCGGGACCCGGGTGCCCAACGCCAGCCAGATCTTGATCACCTCGTAGACGATCACCGTAGCGTAGCTCACCGCCATCCAGACCAAGGGCTCCTCGATAGGCAGGCCGGACCAGGCACCGATGTCGAGGCCGATCATGGCTTCCGGCCGGAAGCCCCACCAGCCGTACGGCAAGGCCAGGGTCACCTCCCAAAGCAGGCTGATGAACAACATGAGGAAGAAAGTGAAACTGAACGCGCGCCAGTTTACGAATGGCCTGGCGGTGTGGAAGAAGCCAGCCGAGGGCACCAGGGCACCCAGCGTGAGATAGGTGAAATACCAGGGGAAGCCGGCTGGCGAACCGGAGAAGTGCCGCTTGTAAACGGCCGCAGCGGCAATGAGCGCGACGCCGAACAACGCAGACGGATAGTGGAAGCGCAGGATGCGCACGACGCCGCGCGCCGCCTCTCGATAGTCGGGGATGTTGTAGGCCCTCATCCAGTATTCGTCGGCCCAGATATAGCTCATCAGCGCGGCCATGAAGCCG
>JBAWGM010000341.1:0-2487 GCA_049592895.1 Thiobacillaceae bacterium
CGGTAACCCGTTTGATTGCACTTCTCGCAGCCCTTGGCCAGGTAGGCCTTGGCAGGGGGTTTGGAGGTATCCAGTGCCGCCCATTCCTGAGCGCTGGGCATGTAGGCGGTCTTGCAGTGTGGGCACAGTTTGCGCACCAGGCGCTGGGCCAGGACGCCGATCAGGCTCGAACCCAGCAGAAACGGTTCGATCCCCATGTCGGCAAGCCGGGTCACCGCGCTGGCCGCGTCGTTGGTATGCAGGGTGGCGATGACCAGATGACCGGTGAGACTCGCCTGGACCGCAATCTGCGCCGTCTCCAGGTCGCGGATTTCGCCCACCAGGATCACGTCCGGGTCCTGGCGCAGAATGGATCGTAAGGCGCGTGCAAAGCTCATGTCGACACGGGCGTTGACCTGAGTCTGACCCACTCCGTCCAGGTCATATTCGATCGGATCTTCCACCGTCATGATGTTCAGCTCGGTATGGTCCAGGCGCGACAGCGCTGCATATAAAGTGGTCGTCTTGCCCGAGCCGGTGGGTCCGGTGACCAACAGAATTCCATGCGGCTCGTTGATCAGATGATCCATCTGCCTTAGAACTTCCGCATTCATGCCCAAACGATCCAGTTGCAGAAACTCGGCATCCTTGGCCAGCAGGCGAAGCACTACACGCTCTCCATGGCCCGTAGGCAGGGTGGATACCCGCACGTCGATGGCCTGGCCGCCCAGGCGGATGGCGATGCGCCCATCATGAGGCAAGCGTTTCTCGGCAATATCCAGATCTGCCATCACCTTGATGCGTGAAGCCAGCGCGGAGTGCAGCGCACGGGGAGGTTCGAAAACATCCTGCAAGATTCCGTCTACCCTAAAACGAACCAGGGAACGGTTTTCGAACGGTTCAATATGAATGTCCGACGCCCCTTCCCGCAGCGCCTGCATGAATACCATATTGATCAGCTTGATGATGGGCGCATCATCATCCGCCTCGAGCAGGTCCTGAATGCGCCGGCTATCCTGCATCAGACTGGATAGTTCTGCCTCATCGCCCAGTCCATCCAGAAGACCACTGGAATTTCCTCCGTCGGAGTAGCTCTCGGACAGGGCTGCCTCGAATTCATCTTCAGCCAGCAGGCTTACCGACAAGGGCAGGCCGAATTCACGGCGCAATTCTGCCAGCGCCTCCGGACGCGTATTGGGTCGAACCTTGACGGAAAGCCCGCCAAACTGGTCGGGGGTGGCCAGCACACCGGCCGAGCGGGCAAATGAATAGGGAATACGCTTCAAGGTGTGAAGGGCGTTACGGTCGGAGCCTTGTCCTGGTGTTGGCTGATCGCCCCCCCCCATTTCAATTCGTCGCTAAGCAGGGGGGTAGGCACATCCGGCAGCGTGACGTCGTGAAGTGGCGCCACCGCTTTTTGCTGGCCCAGGATGTAATCGTAGCGCGGGTTGGTTACCGCAGCGGCATCATCCGCATTGCGCACAATCACCGGGCGCAGGAAGATCATCAGGTTGGTCCGGGTATGGTCGCGCGTCTTGTAGCGGAACAGATTGCCCAGCAGGGGAATGGCGCCCAAAACAGGCACGCGGTCCTCCCCCTCCTGTATCTGGTCCTCAATAAGGCCGCCCAGCACGACAATCTGGCCGTCGTCCACCAGCACCGTGGAATCAAGCGAACGTTTGTCCGTACTGGCCAGGGTGGGGTCAGTCGCCTGTTGCAGCTTGGACACCTCCTCTGAAATCTGCAAGCGCACCGTGCCCCCTTGGCTGATCTGGGGCTTTACCTTCAAAATCAGTCCCACGTCCTTGCGCTCGATGGTCTGGAAGGGAGAGGCGGTACCTGTACCACCGCTGCCGGTCAGGGTGAACTGGCCTGTTTGAAAGGGCACGTTGGAGCCTACGGTAATCTTCGCCTCCTCGTTGTCCAGGGTCAGCAGGGTAGGGGTGGACAGAATGTTGGCGCCGGTCTGCGTCTGCAGGGCGTGGGCCAGGACGCCCAGGCTCTGGTTCTTGAATAGGGCGAGGCTGAAGCCCTTGACGATGCCCACGGCCCCGCTTGCGCCGCCGCTGGCGACTGCGCTGGCGACAATGCCGATATTGGTGGAACTGCTGCCGTTGCCGAACCCGCCGGCTATTTTGGTCCCGTTGGAGATATTGTTGGCGCTGGTGGCACCGAGCCATTGGATGCCGAACTCTGCCGCCTTGTCCGCAGATACTTCGGCAATAAGGGCTTCCACCAGAACCTGGGCAGGGCGCACATCCAGCTTTTCCACCACCGCCTTGAGGTTGGCGAACACGGCTTCGGGCGCGGTGATGATCAAGGCATTGGTGGCTGGGTCAGCCTG
This sequence comes from Thiobacillaceae bacterium, assembly GCA_049592895.1. Lineage (GTDB taxonomy): Bacteria > Pseudomonadota > Gammaproteobacteria > Burkholderiales > Thiobacillaceae > DASQBT01. Next base: position 2,324 of record JBAWGM010000341.1, read on the forward strand.
AATCATGCCCGGCCCCAAGTCCTGGCTCGATGATTTAGCGGATAGCGGAGTCGAGGTCTGCGCAGTCGCCGTCTGTGCGGTCACGCTCTGCATCCCGGCGGTTTGTGACGGCGATGTGGTATCTCCAGACAGGATATTGCGCATCGTCTTGGCCACCTCTACCG
>JBAWGM010000342.1:0-5788 GCA_049592895.1 Thiobacillaceae bacterium
GTGCGATTGTCTCCCTCGCCCCGCTTGCGGGGAGAGGGCCGGGGTGAGGGGCCGCGGGCGCCGGATTAGCTGGACGCGGGTGGCGCAAAGTGGTCAAAGCCGGCTCGTGCGAGGCTGATTGGCTTACCCGCCTTGCGTATGATCAAGCGCTCCCCCCCGCTGGGAGAGGCGAGAATACGGCCCACTCGCGTGAGGCGAAGCTCAAGGCGGGATGCAAGGGCGTCGATCTCGCTGCGCTTGTCCGGCGCGGCGGTGAACACCAGTTCATAATCGTCTCCGCCTGCGAGCACGCATTCGCGCGCCGCGTTTTCAGCTTGGTGGGCCTTCAATGCAGGCGAAACGGGCAGAGACTCAAATTCAACTTCGGCGCCTTTCGCCGAACGTTGCAGGATGTGCCCCAGGTCCGCGGCAAATCCGTCAGACACGTCGATGCAGGCATGGGCGATGCCGCGCAGAGCCAGGCCCAATTCGACGCGCGGCGCGGGCACAAACAGGCGGGGAAAACAGGCGATGGCTTCTTCGGTATTGAGCTTCAGCAGGCCCTGATGATGTGCGAGGGCCGCGGTGGCATCGCCCAGGGTGCCGGACACCCAGATGTCATCGCCGCTTTGCGCGCCATCCCGCCGCAGGGCCGAGCCGGGGGGAAGTTCGCCGATGGCGGTGACGGTGAGGGTCAGCAGTCCGCTGCGAGTGGTATCGCCGCCAATCAGTTCGACGCCGAATTTCTGCGCCAGGCCGAAAAATCCACCGGTAAATCCGCGCAGGAATTTCTCGTCCGCCTCCGGCAGGCCGATGGCCAGCAGCACCCAGCGCGGCTTGGCGCCCATTGCAGCGAGATCGGACAGATTGACCGCCAAAGCCTTGTGGCCCAGCGTGCCCGGTCCGTCGGTGGGGAGAAAATGGCGGCCCGCAAGCAGCGTGTCGGTGGTGATGGCGAGTTCCATGCCGGGCGAGGGCTGCACCAAGGCGCAGTCATCGCCCACCCCCAGCACCGCGGAGGGGGCCGGGCGGGAGAAGTACTTTTCGATGAGATCGAATTCCATTTTAGGGGTCAGGATCCAGGGACTAGGATTCAGGGGGCTTTGTTCGGCTACGCCGCGCTTGTCAAATTCAAAACACTCACCGAGCCTTTCCCTAGCCCCTAGCCCCTAGCCCCTAGCCCCTGCTTTTCGCATGCTTGATTTCCACTGCGCGAACGTCCTGCGCCAGCTTGTCCAGCACGCCGTTGACATACTTGTGGCCGTCGGTGCCGCCGTACAGTTTGGCCAATTCCACCGCTTCGTTGATGGCCACCCGATAGGGGACGTCGGGACAGGCTGTCAATTCGTAAGCGCCGATCAACAATACTCCGCGCTCGATCGGGGAGAGTTCGCCGACCGCGCGGTCCAGGCAGGGTTGCAGTTTTACTTCCAGATTGGGCGCCGCATTGATCGCGCCCTGCAAAAGCTGGTTGAAGTAGCCCTCATCCGCCTTTCTGAACCCCGCATCTTCACGCAGGGTAGCGCTTATGTCCGTGTGGTCCTGCTGACTAAGCAGCCAGCCATAAAGGCCGCGCAGGGCATATTCCCGTGCCATGCGCCGCGAACCGCTCATAGTCGCTTCAGCAGATTGGCCATCTCTACCGCGCAGCGGGCCGCCTCGGCGCCCTTCACCGACATGCGCGCCAGAGCCTGGTCTTCGTTGTCGGTAGTGAGCACGGCATTGGCGATCGGGATATCCATGTCCAGGGCAACCCGGCTGATGCCGGTAGCCATCTCGTTGGAGACCACCTCGAAATGATAGGTGTCGCCGCGCACCACCGAGCCCAAGGCAATCAGCGCATCGAATTCTTTGGATTGCGCCATTTTGCTCAGGGCAATGGGGATCTCAAGGGCGCCCGGTACCGTGGCGAGCAGGGTGTCCGTCATGGCGACACCCAGGCGCACCAGTTCGGATTTGCAGGCGGACAGCAGGCCTTCGCAAATGTCCTGATTGAAACGGCTCATGACCATTCCAATGCGCAGGCCCTTGCCGTCATAAATGGGGTCCAGTTCAGTCGTGTTCGGGTCGCGTGGCATGGTGCATCCTCATTCATTCGCGTGGCAGGTAGCCCGTCACTTCCAGGCCGAAGCCGTCCATGGCGGGCATTTTGCGCGGGCTGGACAGCAGTTTCATCTTGCCCACGCCCAGATCCTTCAGGATCTGCGCGCCGATTCCGTAGTCGCGCAAATCGGGCTTTTTCGGCTGGGGCGGCCCGCTCGCGGGGGTGACGCGTTGCAACAGGGCCTCCGCGCTTTCCGGCCGATGAAGCAGAACGATGACCCCGCTCTGGCTTTCTGCAATCCGTTCCAGGGACCCCATGACGGGCCAGGAATGCTGGCCGCCGGTGACGTCGAGAAAATCCATCACGCTCAGGGGCTCGTGCACCCGAACCAGGGTTTCGCGCTCCGCGACGATCTCGCCCTTGACCAGGGCCAGGTGGGTTTCCTTGGCGCACTTGTCGCGGTACGCAACCAGGCGGAAGACGCCGTAAACGGTCTGGATCAGGCGTTCGGCCATGCGTTCCACCAGGCTTTCGGTCTGGTTGCGGTAATGAATCAGATCGGCAATGGCGCCGATCTTCAGGCCATGCCGGCTGCTGAATTCCACCAGGTCGGGCAGGCGCGCCATGGTGCCGTCGTCCTTGAGAATTTCGCAGATGACCGACGCCGGTTGCAGGCCCGCCAGGCCTGCCAGGTCGCAGCCTGCTTCGGTGTGGCCGGCGCGCACCAGCACCCCGCCGGGTTGGGCGCGCAGGGGAAATATGTGGCCGGGCTGGATGATGTCGCCCGGTTTGGCATTGCTGGCCACGGCCGCCTGGATGGTGACGGCGCGGTCGGCTGCGGAGATGCCGGTGGTCACGCCTTCGGCCGCTTCGATCGAGACGGTGAAGGCGGTGCCGTGGGGAGTCTGGTTGTCGCTCACCATCTGGCGCAGACCCAGTTGGCGGCAGCGCTCGTCGGTCAGCGTCAGACAGATCAGGCCACGGCCATATTTGGCCATGAAGTTGATCGCGTCCGGGGTGGCGAATTCCGCCGCCATTACCAGATCGCCTTCGTTTTCGCGGTCTTCCTCGTCCACCAGGATGGCCATGCGGCCGGCTTTCAGTTCGGCAATGATTTCGGTAATCGATGCGAGGCTCATGTTCAGTCTTTGTCGTTGATCTGGGTGAAGCTTGTCAGGCGCTCCACATAGCGCGCCACCATGTCGATCTCCAGGTTGACGCGGCTGCCGGACTTCAGGTGCTTCAGAGTGGTCTGCGCCAGGGTGTGGGGAATCAGGTTGAGGCTGAAGCGGGTGCCGCGAACCTGATTGACCGTCAGTGACACGCCATTGACCGTGATCGAGCCCTTGGCGGCAATGTAGCGGGACAGGCTGGCGGGCGCGTCGATTTCAAGCAACTGGCTTTCGCCTGCGGCGTCGAAACGGGTCACCGCGCCTGCACCATCCACGTGGCCGGATACGATGTGGCCGCCCAGGCGGTCCGTCAGGCGCATGGCTTTCTCCAGATTGACTTCGGCCCCCGGCAGAAAGCCTTCGGTGCAGCGCAGGGTTTCCGCCGACACATCCACCGTGAAGCGGGATGCCGTGCACGCCACGGCGGTGAGACACACGCCATTGACCGCAATACTGTCCCCGGGCGCAACGTCAGAAAGATCCAGGCCGCCGGCTTCAATCACCATGCGGGCGTCTTCGCCTCGCGCTTCATACTCGTGAATGCGGCCGATGGCCTGAATGATGCCCGTGAACATAGATAAAGAGCGATGGGCCTGACGCTGCCCGGTTCGAGGAAAACAGCAATTCTAGGGGTTTCGGTCCGTTGGTGGAACCCCGCTGGCGGATTGCACGGCTTGAGCGGACCGGGCTTGACCAAAAGAAGATAGGCGGGTCTGATATCATATTGACTTCAACGCCGAACCAGGTTCAGAGGGCAGCATGTTGCAAAGCGATTTATTCAGCTTTTCCGTCAAAGGGAAGAAATTGTTGCCCATCGTGCAGGGCGGGATGGGCGTGGGCGTATCGGCCCATCGTCTGGCGGGCGCGGTGGGCAAAGAGGGCGCCATGGGCACCATCGCCAGCATTGATCTACGCCACCATCACCCGGACCTGGTCGAGCGGGCAAGGCATTGCCGCAACAAGGAAACACTCGATGGGCTCAATCTGATTGCGCTGGACCGGGAAATTCGCCAGGCGCGAGATACCGCCCAAGGCAGGGGCCTGATCGCGGTGAACGTGATGAAGGCCGTGACCGAACACGCGGCTCTTGTGCGGCAGTCATGCGAGTCCGGGGCGGAGGCAATCGTCATGGGCGCCGGCCTGCCGCTGGAATTGCCGGAGATGGCTGAGGGCCATCCAGAAGTTGCGCTGATTCCCATCCTGTCCGACGCCCGAGGCGTGGGGGTGGTGCTCAAGAAGTGGATGCGCAAGTGCAGGCTGCCGGACGCGCTTGTGATCGAGCACCCGCGTTATGCGGGCGGCCACCTTGGCGCGCCCAGGCCGGAGGACATCGCAGATCGCCGCTTTGATTTCGCGCCGGTTCTGGAGGCGGTGTTTCAGTTGTTCAAGGACCTTGGCCTGGAACGTGAACGCATTCCCCTGATTCTGGCGGGCGGCATCAGCAGTTACGAGAAGGTGCGCGAGTTGCTGGGTCTGGGCGCCAGCGCCGTGCAGATCGGCACCCCGTTTGCGGTGACCGTGGAAGGCGATGCTCACCCCAAGTTCAAGCAGGTGCTGGCGGAGGCGGAGCCGGAAGATATCGTCACCTTCATGAGCGTTGCGGGCCTGCCGGCACGCGCGGTGAAAACCCCCTGGCTGGCGAACTACCTCAAGCGCGAGAGCAAGCTGCAGGCCTGTGCAAAGGCCGGCCGCGAGCGCTGCGCGGTTGGCCTGCATTGCCTGGTCCACTGCGGGCTGCGCGACGGCCTGGCCAAGGCGGGGCAGTTCTGCATCGATTCCCAACTGGTGGCCGCACTCAAGGGCGATCTCAACAAGGGCCTGTTCTTCCGCGGCTCTGAAAGCCTGCCTTTCGGCAAGGCAATCCGCTCGGTCAGGGAATTGATCGAGTATCTGCTGACCGACTACAAACCCGCATTGGCCTAGCAGCAACCAGCGCGAATAAACAGCGGCCATGCCAGGGCCACTGCATCATTAGTAGTGCGATGGTCAGGAGCAGATCCCTCGGCACCCCAAAGTGAGGCCAACTCTTCCTGCAGCGCCGGCAGGGGGCTGGTACCGACGGCGGCGATATAGCGTTTCACGGCGGACCAGGTCGAGAGATAGGCCATCACGCGTGGCAGGTTCCAACTGACTTCAATGGCAAATTCCGGCGCGGGAATCTCATCGAAGGGAAACGGCAATCCGCGATAGCGGTCATCGATCAGCGCGCGCTCCGGCGGCCAATAATAGCCGACGGTATGCGCATAGAAACGCTCCAGGGCCTGATCCAGGGAACCGGGCAGGGCCAGGCGTCCATAGCCCCATACCGCGATGACGCCGCCGGGGCGCAACACCCGCCGCGCCTCGGCATAAAAGCCACCCAGATCAAACCAGTGAACGGCCTGGGCGACCGTAATCAAGTCCACGCTGTCATTGTCCAGGCCGCTGGCTTCGGCCGCGGCCACCCGGTATTCGACCCCCGGAAACCTTTTGGCTGCCTGGATCTGTTGGGCGCTGGCATCAATTGCGATCACCTGATTGAAATGACCCGCCAGTTCACGCGCCGCCTGGCCGTTGCCGGTGGCGCAGTCCCAAGCCCGTTCGCGGCGCTCGC
>JBAWGM010000343.1:0-2531 GCA_049592895.1 Thiobacillaceae bacterium
CGCAAGAGATCAACATGCAGCGCGACATCGAGTTGTGGAAGAACCCCAACGGACTCACCGACGACGAGCGCCTCATCATCAAGCGCAACCTGGGCTTCTTCGTCACCGCCGATTCGCTCGCCGCCAACAACATCGTGCTCGGCACCTACCGCCACATCACTGCGCCCGAGTGCCGCCAATATCTGCTGCGCCAGGCGTTTGAAGAAGCCATCCACACCCACGCCTACCAGTACATCGTCGAGAGCCTGGGCCTGGACGAAGGCGAGATCTTCAACGCCTACCATGAAGTGCAGGCGATCCGCGACAAGGATGAATTTCTCATCCCCTTCATCGACACGCTGACCAATCCCGAGTTCAAGACCGGCACGCCCGACGCCGACCAGAAGCTGCTCAAGAGCCTGATCGTATTCGCCTGCATCATGGAGGGCCTGTTCTTCTATGTCGGCTTCGTGCAAATCCTGGCCCTGGGCCGGCAGAACAAGATGACCGGCGCGGCCGAGCAGTACCAGTACATCCTGCGCGACGAGTCCATGCACTGCAATTTCGGCATTGATTTGATCAACACGATCAAGATGGAAAACCCGCACCTGTGGACCGGCGAGTTCAAGGACGAGCTCAAGGCCTTGTTCCAGAAAGGCGTGGAACTGGAATACAAATACGCCGAGGACACCATGCCGCGCGGCGTCCTGGGCCTCAACGCCAGCATGTTCAAGGAATACCTGCGCTTCATCGCCAACCGCCGCGCCACCCAGATCGGCCTGGACGAACTCTTCCCCGGCGCCACCAACCCCTTCCCGTGGATGGCGGAGATGATCGATCTGAAGAAGGAGAAGAATTTCTTTGAAACGCGGGTGACGGAGTATCAGACGGGTGGGGCGTTGAGTTGGGATTGAACACAAATGGCAAAGCTCAAGAAGCTCATTGAGCAAATCCTGCTGGGCCGCAGCGACGCGGGCGTCGGGTTCGATGATTTATGCCACGTCCTGATCGGCCTGGGCTTCTCCGAGCGAATCCGCGGCAGCCATCACATCTTCAGCCATCCCGAGGTGGAAGAACTGATCAATCTGCAGCGCGATGGCAGCAAGGCCAAGCCCTACCAAGCGCGTCGGGACCGCGCCATCGATTCCGCATTGGTAGCAGGTGCCCGATAACCTGTTCTATTTTTGCCCAATCAGTAGCGACGTTAGAAAGTCGTGGCTGCGTGCGCTATTGATCGACAACCGCATTTATTTTCGAAGCCGCGAACAACTGAATGATCCGAACGAGCTTCGGCCAAAAATTAGCTTTGTTGGGCCGGAAGAGCTAATGCGAAGCTATGCTCGTAATCTTCTCAGCCGTTGGCCACACCGATTGTCCCCCGCCAAGCGTCTACACGAGGAAAACAAACTCATCTATCGATTCCGCCACACGCCAGACCAGTTTGAAGGCGCGCTGCATGAAATTCTTGATCGCGTAGGGCTGTTGTGCCTCTCAGCTACAGCAGCAAGCACTTTGCTTTGGTCACACTATGCGGATGGACACCGTGGCGTTTGTATCCAATTCGACGCCGAAATTGGGTTGTTCCAAGCTGCACAACAAGTGCGGTATACGGACCGAGTGCCAGTGATAAATCGCTTAGTTGACACCAACGATGAAATGCTAATGAAAAGCGTGTTCACAAAAGGTGAAGACTGGTCGTATGAGGAGGAGTGGCGCGTGATGGCTCGCTGGCGCGATGAAGACCGCATTGAACAGCACTTGGCACGATTTGAGGCACTGCGAACATTCCTGAAGAGCCAGAACGGACCTGGGTACTATGATTTCCCGCGTGAGGCAATTCGTAGTGTGATTCTTGGTTCGCGAATCGAACCAAGCGCTGAAGAGTGGTTGCGAGAAATGCTTGCCCGCGCCTACGCTCCAATTTCCATTAAGCGAATGGAGAGCAGTAGAACCGAATTTGCGAATCAAAGGGATCAGGCTGGAATGATCATAGGATAAAACGATTCTCGTGAAGCTCGACCGGGATTTCCCACCGTCACTAACTCATTCAACTGGGAACTTGTATGGCATCCCTTAACAACGGCAAACTTGCAGTTCTAATAGATGCTGACAACGCTCAGGCATCGAACATTCACGAATTGCTTGCCGAGGTGTCGCGCTATGGAACGGCAAGTGTAAAGCGCGCCTATGGTGACTGGACGACAACGAACCTTAAGAGCTGGAAAGAGGTACTCCATAAGATGGCAATCCAGCCAATGCAGCAGTTCAGTTACACCACGGGCAAGAACTCCACTGACTCGTCGCTCATCATCGATGCCATGGACTTGCTCCACTCGGGCAGTCTTAATGGTTTCTGCCTTGTCTCCTCAGACAGTGATTTCACACGTCTCGCCACCCGCATCCGCGGGAATCAAAGGGGCCAGGGTCCCATGGCACTACCTTAAGCCATTGCGCCGCGCGAGTGCAGGATCTTCGCGCGTGCGGCGTCGCGAGGAATGGTAAGGAGTTTGTGGTTTTTGGGTCGTCGCTTGATGGCGTGGGGTTCGACTCGT
>JBAWGM010000344.1:0-3946 GCA_049592895.1 Thiobacillaceae bacterium
GCATGGCAAGAAGCAGCGCGCAGAAGAAGATAGTCTCCCCCGAACCCGAAGCACCTCCCGTGGATAAGACAGCGGGAATGCATGAGCGCATCGCGGCGCTTGCCTACCTCAAGGCCGAGGCACGTGGATTTATTCCCGGGCAGGAGATCAACGACTGGCTGGAGGCTGAACAGGAAATCAATGGCGCCGGACGCATTGGCCGCAAGCGCTAACTTCGATTCAACCCGTTCATGAAAAATTAATGAACATGCCGCCGCGGTCCCCCTCGAGGCGGATGTTCGCCCTGATGCGAGCGGATCAGCCGAAGCGGCATCCATTTTTCTGAATGAACGGGGCTTGATTCAGGACTGCAACTTCACCTGCGAGCAGGTGTTTGGCTACCCGAAAACGGCACTCCTGGGCCGCCATGTTTCGCTGTTGGTGGCGAAACTGAAAGACACTGAACTGGTTAAACAGAGCAAGATCAACCCTCGCATCGCCTACCTCTGCCAATGCGCGATTCCGTTCAGGACCAGGCGGCGCGACGGCGACGGTTTTGCCAGCCAGTTGTTCATCCATCGGCCGAATGGCGCAAAACCCGGCGTGCGGATGATTATTCGCGGCATTGACGATAGGGATCTATCGTCTTGACCTCCTAAGGGCCGAAACGGCCAAAAGGGCGGTGCGCGAAGCGGGTTTTCCATCGGAAGAGAGGAGGTGCGACAGACGAGCGATCATGTCGCCGCCCCTTCTTCCGGGGCGTCTTCCATATGGCCGGAAAACAGGCTGCCGGCAATGATCAGAGCCGCACCTATCCATTCCTTCAGGCTCAGGGCTTCGTCGGCCAGAAAATAACTGGACACCGCAGCCACCACCAGTTCGAACAGAAAGATAATGATCGCCTGGTTGGCCGGCGCATGGGAGAGCCCATACTGCACCGCATAAGTCATGGCGGCAATCAACAGCCCCACGCCCAGCAGCATAAACCAGGTGACCGGCGTTGCGCTGGCCGCAAACGCCCATTGGCCCGGCTCAATTGCCAGGGCAAGGAGGGCGACCAGAGTCACGCCAACCCAGACCGCGACTGATTTCGCGCCCAGCGACACTATGCTGGCCTTGCGCGTCAGCACATTGGCCAGGGCAAAACTCATCCCCGCGGACAGCGCCAGCCATTCCGCGTGATTGGCCGGCAAGGGGAAGCCCCCTTGAGGCGGCCATAGCATGATCATTGCGCCGGAAATGGACAAGGCCATGACGCCATAACCCCAACGGTTGAGCTGTTCCTGCAGCAACAGCCGGGCAAACAGCACGGTCCACAAGGGTGCCAGGTAAAACAACAGCAGTACCCGCAGGATTTCTCCTTCCAGTACCGCGAGCACGTAAGACATGTTGGTCCAGCCCGCAGCCAGGCCGATCCCCAGCAGCAGCCTCCAGTAGGGCCGAGCGGCCTTGATATCCCGCAGGTGAAACCAGGCGAAAATCAGCAGGGGAATGGCGTAGGAAAACAGCGAGGAGATCTCGCCGGACACGCCCTGTTGCTGGAGCAGGCGGTAGGGGTACCAGATAATGCCCCACATACTCGCGCCAAACAGCAGGCAGGCGACAACAAGAGCGCTGAGTCGAGTCGGGTTCATCGTGGCAAGGCTTTATAATGGCAGCTTTGATTGACTGGCCCGATCATAGCAAGGCCGCCCTCTATCCCCTATGAACTCCCGGCTGGACCAACTCCAACCTTACCCATTCCAGAATCTGCGCGCTTTGCTTGAAGGGATTTCTGCGCCAGCCGGTCTGCTCCCCATCAACCTGTCGATTGGCGAACCCAAGCACCCCACACCGCAATTCATCAAGGACGCCTTCATGGCGGCGCTGGATGGCCTGGCCAATTACCCTGCGACTCAGGGAAGCGATGAACTGCGGCTTGCCATTGCTGCATGGGCCGGGCGTCGATATGGCGTCGAGCTTGATCCGGCCACCGAGGTTCTGCCCGTCAACGGCAGCCGCGAAGCCCTGTTCGCCTTTGCTCAGGCAGTCATCAACCCAGTTCGGCATAACAAGCGCGTGCTGAGCCCCAATCCTTTCTACCAAATTTACGAGGGCGCAGCCCTGCTGGCTGGGGCCACGCCCTATTACCTGAACACCGTGTCGGCCAACGGCTTTCGTATGAATTGGGCAAGCGTTCCCGAAGCCCTGTGGGAGATGGTTCAGTTGGTGTATGTGTGTTCGCCTGGCAATCCCACCGGCAAGGTCATGGTTCTGGGCGACTGGAAAGAGATTTTCGAACTGGCGGACCGGCATGGCTTTGTCATTGCAAGCGACGAGTGCTATTCGGAAATCTATTTCGAGGAAGGCAAGTCTCCCTTGGGCGCGCTCACTGCGGCCAGGCAATTGGGACGGGGCCTGCGGAATCTGGTGGTGTTCAATTCCCTGTCAAAGCGTTCCAATGTGCCCGGTTTGCGCTCCGGGTTTGCGGCCGGCGATGGAGAAATCCTCAGGAAATTCTTGCTTTATCGCACCTATCACGGCAGCGCCATGAGCCCGGCCGTGCAAGCCGCCAGCATTGCGGCCTGGAACGATGAAACCCATGTCGTGGAGAACCGCCGGCTCTACCGCGAAAAGTTTGCCGCAGCGACGCCCATCCTGGCCCAGGCTTACCCGGTCGAAACGCCCGAGGCAGCATTCTATTACTGGCTCAAGGTACCTGGCAGCGACACCGAGTTTGCTCGCGAGCTCTACCGTACGCAGCATGTTACGGTATTGCCGGGCAGTTTTCTGGCACGCGACGCAAACGGGGTGAACCCCGGTGCAGGCTATGTACGCATCGCCTTGGTCGCCGGCGAAGCTGAATGCGTGGAAGCGGCGCGCCGCATGGTCGCGTTTGCAGGCGCGCAGGCAGCCAGGCACGCCACCGAAAGCTCAGATCTGCACTAGCACGCAGGTCTTTTCAATCCGACCTATCCGAAGGAGCCACAATGCATGAACTTCAGCCCATCATCGAAGAAGCCTTTGAGCGCCGTGCCGACATAACGCCACGCAACGTAGAACCCCAGGTCAAGGACGCTGTCCTGAGTGTGATGGATCTACTGGACATGGGCCAGTTGCGGGTGGCGGAACGCGCAGAGGGGCAAAACTGGGTTACCCATCAGTGGATTAAGAAAGCCGTACTGCTGTCATTCCGCCTCGAGGACAACTTCTTCATCAAGGGCGGCTTCACCAATTATTACGACAAAGTACCCAGCAAGTTCGCCGACTTCAATTCCAAGGATTTTCGCGAAGGCGGTTTCCGCGTCGTTCCGCCGGCCGCAGCGCGCAAGGGTTCGTACATCGCCAGGAACGTGGTGCTGATGCCATCCTATATCAACATCGGCGCCTACGTGGATGAAGGAACCATGGTGGACACCTGGGCCACCGTAGGCTCCTGCGCCCAGATCGGCAGGAACGTCCACCTATCGGGCGGCGTGGGCATAGGTGGAGTGCTTGAGCCCGTGCAAGCCAATCCCACCATCATCGGTGACAACTGCTTCATCGGCGCCCGCTCCGAAGTGGTGGAAGGCGTCATCGTGGAAGACAATTGCGTGATTTCGATGGGCGTCTACGTCGGGCAGTCGACCAAGATTTACGATCGGGAAACCGGCGAAGTAATGTATGGCAGGGTCCCAGCCGGCTCCGTGGTGGTGAGCGGCAACCTTCCGTCAAAGGACGGCAAGTACAGCCTTTATTGCGCCGTGATCGTCAAGAAGGTGGACGAGAAAACACTCTCGAAAGTTGGAATCAACGAACTGCTACGCGGCATCTGACCGCCCGCAAGTCGCGGTGAAGTTGTGGGAGAAAACGAGCCGGGCCAATCAGGGCACCGGACGCCGCAGTTCCTCATGCGCAGGCGCGGTAGCTTAAGCTATCGTGACGGGTGTTCCGACGTCCACCAGATCGAACAGATCGGCCACATCGGTGTTGCGCATGCGGATGCAGC
>JBAWGM010000345.1:0-1603 GCA_049592895.1 Thiobacillaceae bacterium
GTGTGTGGTTGTATTTTCGATTCAGCCTCAGCTTTCGGGACGTAGAAGAGATGATGGCCGAGCGCGGGGTTACATCAACAGGAGCGGGGATTGAATAATCGGGCGGAGAATTCCCATCAGCCTACCCGGCAACGGGAACGGCAGATGCGTGGGGTCAAGTCGTCCCGGCACGCCCAGCGATTCCTATCTGCGTTCGGCGTGATCGCGTCTTTCTTTCGTCCCGGGCGGCATATACTGGCGGCCCGGAACTACCGTGAAATCATGCGTCGACGTTTCGCCCAATGGCGTGAACTTGTTGGCGTGCAGGCTACAGTCTGATCCCTAACCTTGCTGATGCCAGCCCCCTCGAGCCCCCTCGCAGGCTTTTCGGTCTTCGCCATCAATACGTACGCCAAGTTGACAGTACCGGTGGCTGGTCTACCATGACAGCCTGACCGGCTTGCCCAACCGGGCATTGCTCTCTGACCGCTTCCATCAGGTCGCCGCCCAGACTGAGCGATCAAAACGCTTTGGCGGTTTGCTGTCTTGACCAGGACGGCTTCAAGCTGATCAACGACGCGTTTGGGCATGAAACCGGCGACCGGCTATTGAAAGAAGTTGCTCGAAGGCTAGAGGGCTCCGTGCGCGCCAATGGCACGATATGTCGCCTGGTGGCGATGAGTTCGTGATCTTGTTGACTGATCTGGAAAATGTCGAGGAATATGAACGAGCGTTACAGCGTGTCATTGACGCGATTGGCCAGCCGATTTCAATAGATGAACCGGGCTTGACTCAAGTTAGCGCCAGCGTTGGTGTCTCGCTGTTTCCTCTTGATTGCGTTACGCCCGAAATGCTGCTGGATCACGCCGACCAGGCGATGTATCAGGCCAAGAAACTTGGCCGGAATAAGGTGTGTCTGTATTCGCCGGATAGTTCATAGGCGTCAGACAGGATATGGAGGATAGGGGCGTCATTGGGAACTATCTGAATGTCGCCCTTGAAGCGGGAATCGGACGAAAGCCCGTGCAATTGTGTAGAGCCGCGGACGGCTGCTCAACGTCCGCGTTAGAGCCCTTGGGGAATACCGTGTCAAACCTCCAAACCGCATTAATCCAGTGCCCCTACTGCTGGGAGCAGATTGAGGTGGTGGTCGATTGCTCGGTGAGGCGCCAGGAATACGTTGAAGACTGTAGTGTCTGTTGTCGGCCGATCGTCATCACCGCGGTTACATCTGGCGGCGCGGTAGTTAGCATCGAGGGCAGGTCCGAAGATGAATAGGCCTCGCTACCATGCAAGGAGCTCTAACAATTCGTTGAAGCCGAATCCCCGAACAACCGTTGCACACCAATTGCAACGCCTGAGCTACTCTGTGTGCGAACGCCTCTTCCGGGTTGGGATCGGAAGTAAGTCATTCCTGATAGCAGACGCCCGAGTGACTTGTGATGGATGCTGGCTTTGAGCTTCCGGGTTCGGCCAACTGCGGTCATAGCGTCAAAGATGAATTGGATGCCGTGAATGGCTGGTAACTGATCAAGAACCTGCCGATCGACTTTGCCGAGCGTCGGCCTGCTCATCGGCCAAACCGGCCGCTGGAATGCTCAGCAAATATGGTCTGCAATGTGCT
>JBAWGM010000346.1:0-1640 GCA_049592895.1 Thiobacillaceae bacterium
AGGAGCAGCCGCGGCGGGTTCAGGAGGGGTCGCGGCGGGTTCGTCCGCCATAACAGGCATGGCGAGCCCCAGCCCGAGCAGTAAACCTAAACTTGCAATTAGCTTTCTCATTGTTTGGCTCCCCTCAAAGCGCATCAGGACCGGATTCACCGGTACGGATACGGACGACCTGTTCAACCTCGGAGACAAAAATCTTGCCGTCACCTATCTTGCCGGTATGGGCAGCCTTTTGTATGGCCTCCAGGACCCTGTCGAGGATCTCGGATTTCACCGCCGCTTCGATCTTTACCTTGGGCAGAAAATCCACCACGTATTCCGCACCCCGGTACAACTCGGTGTGCCCCTTTTGCCGCCCGAAGCCTTTAACTTCGGTGACTGTCAGGCCCGTCACGCCTATGGCGGACAGGGCCTCACGTACCTCATCAAGCTTGAAGGGCTTGATAATTGCCGTAACAAGTTTCATGTCGTCTCCAGATTGACATCAAATGGGGGCGCACGCCCCCGGTTCAGGTTTAGAAGGATTTGCTTAGGGTCAGCACTGCCGTGCCTTTGGTCAGGTCCTTGGTCTTGCTGCTTACACCTTGAGGCGCGCCGAACGCGGTCAAAGCGCCCCAGGTCGCGTTGGACGAGTCAACATTGGTATCGACATAGGCAAGTCCCGCCGTAAAGCCCAGAACCGGCACAGTCACGCCGATTTTCCAGTCGCTGTAACCATCATTGGACGTACCGGGCGCAGCGTCGCCGGCCACATACTGATGCCCATAATGCAAGACCAGGGAAATGTCGGCCGGGAGCGGATAATTCACATTGCCTTCGAGGTAGCCTGAGCCCTTGGAATCAGGGATACCAAACAACTTGGTGGTACTGTAGGAATACTTGAGGTTGATCCATTTCCAGGTGCCGCCCGCGTACACTTCAAACGTGTTCGGATTGAAGCCCCAAAAAGTCTCATCCTTGCCTGGATAGTAGTACTGCAGACCTCCGACGTTCACAGCGAGATCATCATTGATTTGCCAGTTGTAACCACCATAGAAATCCCATTCCATGTTTGAACCGGCCAGTTCAGAAGACTCCACATTGGAGGCCCAGGTACCCAGGTAGATACCGCTCTTGTGAGCGAAATCAATGCCACCCTGAATTGCGGGATTCTTGAAGGTTTGCGAAATGCCTCGAAAGCGGTAGTCACTGGCAAAGCCAACATTGGCAGTCAGCGTGTAATCGGGCGCCGGGGCAGCTGGCGGAGCATCTGCATGTGCCAGAACGGGCGCACAAGTAAATACGGCAGCTATAAGGGAAAGATGTTTTTTCATTTCGACTCCTAAAGTTAAGAAAAGACTGCGCTAGGAGACGCAGCAACGACTATGCCAGAAAAATACGTCTTATTAAACAGTTACTTACACGAGTGCAACCAGTACGCCGTTGAATTGTATGCCCGCTTTTGGTGCATCCTATTGGGGGGCGCACCACAATCTGGCGCCCATGTGAACTAAACAACTGTCTGGCTAAACGGGATATGGAAAGAGGTCGATCTAATGCAAGAATCCGCCATGCCGAGCGAAGTCCAGCAGCCCAGTCTGCCGTGGGCGCAACTGAGCTTAGCTTGCTAAACTTGCAAAAATTTCACAGGAGTTGCGTTGATG
>JBAWGM010000347.1:0-7796 GCA_049592895.1 Thiobacillaceae bacterium
TGCTCCGATACACGACCCAGGCCAACGCGATCACTTCGCCGTCCTTGAGTTGAACGGCCTGCGGAAACGACGTGACCTTGCCGGGCTGAACATCGTCGCTGATAGAGTCGGAGTAATAGAGAGCGCCATGGCGAATGTGAGCGTTGCCCCATTCCTCGGACATTCGCTTGTAGGTATCGAGGTTGACACGGGGATCGGGAATGACAATGGCGTCGATGTAGTGCGACATAGGACCTCCACTGGAAAAATAAATTGGACCGGCTGCGCTCGCCATCGTTCCGCTCGATATGCGGCGTTCGGCCAATGGCCGACTGCGTCGCAGACCTGAATCGAAAGCCGCGCGACGATCGCCGACACGATGACTCTTCGTGATCGCATCCGAGTTTGAAGCAGACCGCCCATAACATGATGAATGGCGGGTTGTGGCCGCATTGCGCCAGATGAACACCACCCCCAGCTGACTTCCGCCGGACATGTCCAATCTGGGTAATTGGCACGCGGTGACAAGAGTCTGTCTATAGGATCGGTGGAACTCCATGTCTGGGCAACGGCATATCAGAATATTCGATTGATTTCGATTGGCGACTGAGCTAGAACTAATTCTTTGGTACGGAATCCACGGATGAGGAATACGTTGACTCAGTAGAGTCCGTGTCCTTTGACCCTGCTACCTGCAGTGTCTGCAGGGGCGTCTTCAGCCACGAACGGATGCGAACATTCTTGGCACAACCATTTCTGCGAATCAAGGGGTTTGGATCGGTTGAATAGCCATGTTGCGAACATTCACATTTAGGAGACCGGCATGAATAGCGTGAACAGGTATCGAAGGTTCTCAGCCCGTCTGTTTTCCGCACTTTTCGTCCCCATGGCTCTGCTAATCCTCGGCAGCGCATGGTATGTGGGGCAGGAACGGATTAACGGAGAGCTGAAGTTGGTCCAGGCCAACGAGATCAGCAAGGTCGTCTTGGGCGTTAGGCGGTTGGATGGCGAAATGCAGGTGCCGATGCAGCAGCTGCGCACCCTCGCTAACGGAGAGGCTGTGCGGCGGGCCATCGACGGAGGAGGCACAGCAGCGGCCAAAGAAATGGAAGGCGCTTTCCTGTCCTTGATCGCCTACAACAAGACTTACGACCAGGTGCGCTGGATCGATGAGACCGGATTGGAACGGATGCGAGTGAACAATATAGACGGTCATCCCATATCGGTACCCAGGGATCGACTGCAGAATCAGCTTGACAGCTATTACTTCACAAAGACCATGCGGCTTAAGCCCAATGAAGTCTATATGTCCCCACTCGATCTCAACGTCGAGCAGAATCAGGTCGAAGTCCCCTACAAACCCATGCTAAGGCTCGCGACCCCCGTCCAGGACCGGAACGGCCGACCGCGCGGCATTCTGATCGTCAACATTGCGGCGCAGAGTCTCCTGGATGCCTTTACCGAGAGCGTGGTGGAAAACCGCGATCATGTCATGCTGGTGAACCCTGAAGGATATTGGCTCAGGAGCTCGAATCCGAAGGATGAATGGGGCTTCATGTTTCAGCGCAGGGAAACCCTCGGCGACCGCTACCCGGAAGCCTGGAAGGCCATCTCCAGCACCCCGATGAACCAGGTCGAATTGAACGATGGACTTTGGACATGGAGCACGGTCTACCCCCTCAAGGTCGAAGATGACAGACGTATGACAGACGTCCCCCATTGGCTTGCCATTTCCCATTTGCCTGCCAATTTCTTGGCTCTGGTGCGCACCGATGCCTGGAAGACCGTGCGCGTTCCAACCCTCATATTGCTCGCGCTGTCCGGCTTCGTTACTGCTTGGTTGGCGTTTGCTGTGACCGGCCGCAAGCAAGCAGCGATCGAGGCAGCCAGAGCCCAGGCCAAGGCGGAAGCGGCCAAGCACCTCTACGAGATGCAGGAGCGCTTTCACATGGCGGTGAAGGCCAATGTCAACGGCGTGCTGGTGGCCGACATGGAAGGTCTCATCGTGATGGCGAATCCGGCGCTTGAACGCATGTTCGGATACGATAAAGGCGAGTTGCTGGGCCAGCCCTTGGAAACCCTGTTGCCTGAGGCGGAACGCCACCAGCACACCGCGGATCGTGCGGCCTACCTGCGTGCGCCGGTCGCGAGGGCCATGGGCACTGGCCGCGACCTCCATGGCCGACGCAAGGACGGCAGCGTGTTTCCCGTGGAGATCAGCCTGAGTCCCTTTACTGACAACGGCAAGCAATATGTGGATGCCATTGTCGCCGACATTTCGGAGCGCAATCGGAGCGAGTTGCTGCATAAGAAAAGCGAAGGCCGCCTGCAGGTGCTGTGGGCAACCAGCCCCAATGGGCTTGTGGTCGTGGACGCCGAAGGCCGGATACAGATGGCGAATCCGACGCTCGAACGCATGTTCGGCTACGCGCCCGGTGAGCTTCTAAATCAACCCTTGGAATACCTGGTGCCGGAAGCCAGCCGCTACCGGCACACACAGCAGCGCATGCATTTCCTGCGTGACCCTTCGGTCAGACCGATGGGTGCCGGACTCGACCTGCACGGCCAGCGCAAGAACGGCAGCATCTTCCCGATAGAAGTGTGCCTGGCAAGTTTTACTGAGGACGGTCAGGTCTTTGCGCAAGCGACAGTCGTGGACATGACCGGGTGGAAGATCCATTCTGGGTTAGTGGCACCGCAAAGCCAGTCTGTCGAGTAGCAACATACGTTGTCGCTACCCATTGGCTTATCCAAAATCTACCCGCTCAGAAAATACTGTATGGACGCCGCCACATCAAGGTGCGCCAGCTTAAGGCTTGCTTCCTTCCCCGTTCTCCAGCTTAGGCGCCAGGTTCGTCGATCGGGGTGCTCCGAACCAAGTGCCAGGATTGAAGGGAGTAAAGCCGCTGTTCTGGCCCTGGGTTGGAGTTGGGGACCATCCGGTCCAGGCGCGATAGTTCGCCGGATCACCGGCGGCTTGCAGCCACTGCGTCGGCATACTGGCATCGGCCACCTTGGCGAGAGGTCCCGTCACCTTGGGATTCGTGCCTGCGGTCATCCACTTCATCCACATCGCCGGATTCATCATGTTCGCCGCCACCGACCAGGCGCGCTGATCCATGGGCAGGGCCATCCAGTGCAGATAGGTGGACGGATCCATGAATGGACGCATGGCTTCAAGGTAGAAATTCGGGTCCATTGAGGCTTGCATCCATTTCGTGTAGATGACCGGGTCGGACCATTCCATGTAGTTCTTTACCGTGCGCGGGTCCATCATCGAGCCGGCCACCCTGGCGTAGGACTCGGGGTCCTCCATGCGCCGTGAGAATTCCAGGTAGATGTCCGGGTGGCTGAACAACTCCGTCAGTTTTACGAAGTTTTTCGGATCCTTGAATCCCCAACCGTTAACGGTGAAATCGGTGCACCGATCCGCCCACTCGCTGATGGTGGTGGGAGCAGGCTGCGACCCCGGCGACGTGGGCAAGGGAGCGGGCTTGGCCGGCTCTGCTGGCGCCTGAGCGCAGGCCCAAGTCGCAAATAAAGTCGAGCCGAAGAAAATCCAGGCGGGTTGCTTCATGTTCGTCCTCCTTCTGGCGATGCCGCCGTGAAATGAGCCAATTGGATGGGACACCATAGGAACAAGCTAGGCGAAGGTCAATTGGCAATTCCTTTACACCTTTGCTCCGGTCGCCCACCTGACGCTCGTGGAGACGGGCCGATCGCTAAAGTCAACCTGATGGGCGCGGCGATGTTGAGAAAAGTGCGCAGCAGCCTGCTCCATCGCCCGGGGGTGCGTCGGCGTGGCGCACCACGGTTACGATCTTGCCACCCAGTGCCTTAGCCATGCTCTCATTAGCTTGCGGGGTCAAAGTCTTCGTCCTCGAAGAATGGCCGGATTTCGATATCGGAAGTTTCAAGCATGGGATTCGGTGCGCGCTTTACCCAGTTGATCGCTTCCTCGAGCGAGTTGCACTTCCAGATCCAATAACCTGCGACCAGTTCGGGCGTATTGGGGAATGGCCCCATACTTACCGTCCGGTCTTTACCCGAAAAGGTGACGCGCGCGCCTTTAGACGTTGGTCTCAGTCCGCCGCCGTCCAGCATGATGCCGGCAGCGATCAGCTCTTGGTTATACTTGCCCATGGCCTGAAGCAACTCCTGGCTTGGCATGACGCCAGCCTCTGATGCCTTGCTGGCCTTCACAAATATCATGAATCTCATGGTCAGTACTCCTTGTGTTTTCGGTTGAGTCTTGATCGAAACAGAAGTTCCACATAACCGCGCAGATGTCGTTCTTTTCGGTTCTTCGCTTCAATCACCAAGCCGATCCCCGACGATATCGAGAGGTCGAGTTCAACCTCGTCGCAGCCTCTGGCGGATGGTCGAGGAAAGGGTAGGCGCGATTCAGCGCCTCGCGGTTCCCAGGTTGTCCAAATGCCCGGCCTTCAGGCGAGACCACTGGGCGGTGGGACGTCCATCGGTACGGAAATTTTGCTTGCCTCAAAACCGTTGTGGCCAGCCGGTCGGCGAGTCTTCCCAGGTCTCCTGCCGTCCGCAGACCGTCATGTCGAGCAAATCGTAGCTGCTGTCCATCGCCTCGACGCCGCGCCCCGTCGTCCAGAAAGTTTGAAGGCATTTTATCCATCTAATTTCTGCCATTCGACGCTTTAGTTACCCTTCTGATCTACCGCCGAACTCAAGCGTTAGCCCCAATGCGCACTACTGGAGGAAGACACCATGCAAATGGCCGTGGGGGCACTGCGAACCGAGCTCCCGTCATGGCTGGTATACCTCGTCTTCGCGCAATTGCGCCGTCGCCACGCGACCGTGCTCTGCGCCGAGAAGCATATACATGGCCGGAACAACGAACAGGGTGAAAAGCGTCCCGATAGCCAATCCGGTGGCGATCACCAGACCCATGTTGAAGCGGCTGACCGCGCCGGCGCCGCTGGCGGCGATCAGCGGCACCACGCCCAGCACCATGGCCCCGGTGGTCATGAGGATGGGGCGCAGGCGCAGGCCGGCGGCGTGCTCGATGGCCTCGCGCTTGGTCTGACCTTCACGCTGCAGGTTGTTGGCGAATTCGACGATCAGGATCCCGTGCTTGGAAATCAGGCCAATCAACGTGACAAGTCCGACCTCCGTGTAGATATTGAGTGTGGCGTGGCCGATTCCCAGATTGATGAACAGCAGCGCGCCGGAGATTGCCATGGGCACCGACACCAGGATGATGATCGGGTCGCGGAAACTCTCGAACTGCGCCGCCAGCGCCAGGAAGATGATCACGAGGGCGAAGAAGAAGGTCAGCACCAGTCCGCCCGATTCCTGCTCGAACTGACGCGCGGGCCCCGCGTAGTCGAAACTGTATCCGGCCGGCAGGGTGCGTTGCGCCAGTTGCTTGAGTTGGTCGAGTGCCTGGCCCTGCGCAACAAACGGCATGGGCACACCCTGAATGGTGGCAGAGTTGGCCTGCTGGAAATGGTTGATGGTCTCGGGCTGCACCGAGGTTTGGAGGTGCACGACGGTAGACAGCGGCACCATCGCCCCGCTCGCGGTGCGCAGGAAGTAATACCTGAGCTGGTCCGGGTTCAGGCGAAAGCGCTGCTCAACCTGCGGAATGACCTTGTAGGAGCGGCCTTCCAGATCGAAGAAATTCACATAGCCACCGCCCAGCATGGCCGAGAGGGCCGACCCGATGTCCTGCATGTTCAGGCCGAGTTGCGCCGCCATATCGCGGTCGATGTCGATGCGCGTCTGCGGCAGGTCGATGCGCAAGTCGGACTGCAGGAAGATGAACTGCCCGCTCTTGAGCGCCTCCTGCAGGAATTGCTGCGAGACGTCATAGAGCTTGCTGGACGGCTCGGAAGTGGTGAGCACGAACTGGACCGGCAAGCCGCGTGCTCCAGGCAGCGACGGCGGCTGAAACACGGCAATCTGCGAACCGGCAATATGGTTCAATTCCTGTTGCAGCACCGGCTGCAACAGGGTCGTGGTTTTGGTGCGCTCGTCCCAGGGCTTGAGCACCATGCCGCCGATGACCTGGGTCGGCGCGTTGATCTGAAACACATGGTCGGTTTCAGGGAAGCTTTTAAATGTGTCGTAAATCTGGCTGGCATAGATCTGGCGCTGGGCCAAGGTGGCCGTCGGGTTGTTGAATGCGATGGAAATCAGCACACCCTGATCCTCCTGCGGCGCCAGCTCTGACTTGGAGGTGGAGTAGAGGTAATAGATGCTGCCCAGAATGATGACCGCCATCACTGCCGTGACCGGCAGGTAATCAAGGGAGCCGTGCAAGACCCGCTCGTAACGCGTGTGCAGGCGCGCGGAGCTCCGGTCCAGGAACATCACCAGTCTGTCCTGCCAGTTATGGCTTTGCGGGTCGGTCGCCTTCAGCAGCCGGGAACACATCATCGGCGACAGCGTCAACGCGATGATCGCCGATATCGTGACCGTGCCGACAAGCGTGAAGGCAAACTCTGTGAACAGCGAGCCGGTCAGGCCGCCCATGAAGCCGATCGGCACATACACCGCGACCAGTACGATGGTCATGGCGATGATGGGGTTGGCGAGTTCGCGCGCCGCGCGCACGGCCGCATCCATGCGGGGCATGCCGTTCTCGAGGTGGCGGCTGACGTTTTCCACCACAATGATCGCATCGTCCACCACCAATCCGATGGCCAGAACGACCGCAAGCAGCGTGAGCAGGTTGATCGTATAGCCCAGCGCCAGCATCACAGTGAAGGTGCCGATGATGGACAGCGGAATGGCCACCAGCGGAATGATCACCGAGCGCAGGGAACCCAGGAACACGAACACCACTGCGGTGACAATGAGAACGGCCTCGACCAGGGTCTTGATGACGTCGTTGATGGATGCGTTGACGAACTTGGTCGAGTCATAGACGATCTCGCCGTTCAAACCCGCGGGAAGCTGGGAATGGATATCCGGAAAGACCTTCCGCACGCGCGCGACTACATCCAGCAAGTTGGCCGCGGGCGCGACCTGAATGCCAATGAACACCGAGGACTTGCCGTCAAAGGCTACCGCGGTCTCGTAGTCGTCCGATCCCAGCGAGACTTCGGCCACGTTATCCAGCCTTACGACCTGCCCGTTGACCGACTTCACGACGAGGTTCTTGAAGCCGTCCAGGGACTTCAAATCGGTATTGGCCGAAAGGTTGATCTGCACCATCTGGCCCTTGGAGTTGCCCGTCGAGGACAGAAAGTTATTGGCTGCAAGCGCCGCGTGCACATCAGCGGCGGTCAGGCCATAGGCGGCGAGTTTCTGCGGGTCCAGCCATGCCCGCAAGGCGAAGTTCTTCGCCCCCAGAATCTCGGCGGTCTGTACCCCGTCGATCGCCTGCAGCTTGGGCTGCACCGACCGAATCAAGTAATCGGTAATCTGGTTGGGTTTGAGCACATCGCTGTAAAAGCCCATGTACATCGCGTCGATGGTCTGGCCAATGGCTACCGAAAGCACGGGGGTCTGGGACTGCGGCGGCAACTGGTTGAGCACCGAGTTGACCTTGGTGTTGATCTCGGTTAGGGCCTTGTCCGGGTCGTAGTTCAGGCGAAGGTTGACGGTGATGGTGCTCACCCCCTGCACGCTGCTCGACGTCATGTAGTCGATGCCGTTGGCCTGGGCAATCGCATTTTCCAGCGGGGTGGTGATGAAGCTCGCCACCAGATTGGCGTCTGCGCCGGGGTAGGCCGTGGTGACTGTGACTACGGCGTTTTGCGTGTAGGGATACTGGAGCACGGGCAGCAGTCCCGCCGAGCGCAACCCCAGCACCAGAATCACCAAGCTGACCACGGTGG
>JBAWGM010000348.1:0-7966 GCA_049592895.1 Thiobacillaceae bacterium
ACCCAAGCTGGTCGATTCCTCGCCGAGTACATGCCAGGGTTCGATCGCGGTACGCAGTTCGATCGAAATATCGCCAATTTGCAAGGTCCCATAGCGCGGAAAACGGAATTCGAGAAAAGGTTTGAACCAATCAAGTTGGAAGGGGAAGCCGGTCGCGTCAAGATCGTCAATCACGTCTTTCAAGTCCACCCACAGATAATGCGGCAGCATGTGACGGTCGTGCAGCAGCGTGCCCCAGCGCACCAGGCGCTTGCGATATGGCTGTTCCCAAAAGCGCGCAATGAGGGCGCGCAACAGCAGCATTTGCGCCAGACTCATGCGTGCGTGTGGCGGCATCTCGAACGCGCGGAACTCAAGCAGGCCGAGCCGCCCCGAAGGCGAGTCGGGGGAATACATCTTGTCAATGCAAAACTCCGAACGGTGGGTGTTGCCGGTGAGATCGGTGAACAGGTTGCGCAATAACCTGTCCACCAGCCACGGTTGCGGGGTCTGCCCAACCGGCATTTGCCGGAAGGCGATCTCAAGCTCGTAGAGCCTTTCGATGCGCCCCTCATCGACGCGCGGCGCCTGGCTGGTGGGTCCGATGAACAGCCCAGAGAACAGGTAGGACAAGGCTGGATGGTGCTGCCAATAGGTGACCAGGCTGGCGAGCAATTCCGGACGGCGCAGGAAAGGGCTGTCGGACGGCGTCGGCCCGCCCAGTGTGACGTGGTTGCCGCCGCCCGTTCCCGCATGACGGCCGTCGAGCATGAACTTTTCCGCGGCCAGGCGCGACAGCCGCGCTTCCTCGTACACCATGGTCGTCGTGTCGACCAATTGCTGCCAGTTGTGCGCCGGATGAATGTTGACCTCGATGACGCCCGGGTCGGGAGTGACCGCCAGTTTTTCGATTCGGTTGTCCGACGGCGGCGGATAGCCTTCGATCGCAATGGGCAGCTTCAATTTCGCTGCCGTGGTTTCAACCGCCGCGAGCAAATTGAGGTATTGCTCGAGCGTGTTCACCGGCGGCATGAACACATACAAACAGCCGCTGCGCGCCTCGACCGTCAGCGCGGTGCGCGGTACCTCGACGACGGCCTTGTGCGGAACGTGCTGCGGCTGTACCCGTGTGTGCGGCGCAGGAAGCGTCAGACTTGAGAAGCGCGCGGCAATTTCGCCATGAAAATCCGGCAACGGCGGCTGCACGGCAAAGGGATCGACCTCGACCGAGGGTTCGAATTCGTCTTCCACGATCCAGTGCAAGCTGGCGAGAGGCAGGCGCAAACCCATCGGCGAATCGCCCGGCAAGAGATACAGCCGCTCGCGCCGGGTCTCCCACGGCGCGCTCATCCAGTTATGCTCAGTCGAACTCCAGGCCAGCGGAATCACGTAGCCGACCGGCGTATTGAGGCCACGCGACAGCTTGTTGGCCAGGTCGCCTCGCAGGTTCGCCTTTTCAAGATCGGCGTGAGCTGCCTCAGGCAAGAGAACATCGACATTGGGCGGCAGTTCCGCTTCCTGCAGCAGCGCGGCCAGCGCGTCCTCATAGGCGGGTTGCGCGTAGCGTGCTGCGAGCCCCAGGTGCAGGACCAAAGTTTCGGCAAAGCGAAGGGAATCGACATGCGTGTGACCATAGTCGCGGTTGGCTTCGGCAAGCAACAGCGGGTCTTTCCACACCGGCACCCCGTCGCGCCGCCAGTAGATCCCCAGCGCCCAACGCGGCAGCGGTTCCCCCGGATACCACTTGCCCTGACCGGTATGCAGCAGTGCACCCGATCTCAGTCTGTCCTTCAGGCGCCGCACCAGCACCTCGGCGCGCTCCCTTTTGTGGCTTCCGAGCGCCGCCGTGTTCCATTCTGGTGCCTCCATGTCATCGATCGAGACAAAAGTCGGCTCGCCACCGTGGGTCAGGCGTACATCCTGCTGCAGAAGTTTCTCGTCGACCAGGTGGCCTAGCGCCTGGATTGCCGCCCAGTCTTCCTCGGCATAGGGCAGCGTCACGCGCGGGTCTTCGCGGAAGCGCGTCACCGTATTGGAAAATTCAAACTCGACTTCGCACTTGTCGGTAAAGCCCTCGATCGGGGCGGCGGAAGACGGCTGCGGCGTTGCTGCGAGGGGGATATGACCTTCTCCGGCAAACAGACCCGAAGTCGGATCAAGCCCGATCCAGCCGGCGCCGGGCAAATAGACTTCCGCCCAGGCGTGAAGATCGGTGAAATCGTGCTCCGGCCCGGACGGGCCATCCAGCGATTTCTCGTCCGCGCTGAGTTGGACCAGATAACCTGACACAAAGCGCGCGGCCAGTCCCAGATTGCGCAGGATCTGCACCAACAGCCAGGCGGTGTCGCGGCACGAGCCCAACGCCTTGCTCAGGGTCTCCTCGGGAGTTTGCACGCCGGTTTCCATGCGCACCGTATAGGCGATGTCTTTTTGCAGGCGCTGGTTGAGGGCGACCAGAAAATCGTTGCTTTGCACCCGTTCGCGCGGCACCTTGGCCAGCCACGCCTGCAGCAGCGGCCCCGGCGGATCGACCTCCAGATTGGGGGTGAGTTCTCGTTTCAGTGCGTCGTCATATTTGAACGGCCAGTGTTCGGCGTACGGTTCGACGAAGTAATCGAAGGGATTGATTACCGTCATATCGGCGATCACCTCGACGTCGACCGAAAACACGCGCGTGGTCTCGGGAAACACCAGGCGCGCAAGGTAATTGCCGAATGGATCCTGCTGCCAATTGATGAAGTGCTTTTCGGGCTTGATCTTCAGCGTGTAGGCGAGGATCGGGGTGCGCGAATGCGGGGCTGGGCGCAAACGCACGACGTGGGGGCTTAGCGTGACGTGGCGGTCGAACTTATAGACGGTGGTGTGCCGGATTGCGACTTGGATGGACATGTCTCGCGATCAAAAGAACCCAGCCTGTTACCAGAGCAAGCATGATGCCAGCTTTTCTTTACAGGAAATCAGTGCGCCAACCCAGCACCGCCCGGCCCCCATTCGCCTCGGGGTCGGGATCAACATTCCGCGACCAAGTCAAACGCCGGGAAACGACGGCAGAATCTTCCTGCACAGCAAGTGATCGACGGTCAACCGCCCGCAGCCATGCGCCACCAGGAAGGCCAGCAACATTCCCCAGTAGTAGTGATGCTGGCGCGCCAGGTCGGTAAGCTCCGGGTAGGACACCACGGCCATGATGTTGAACAGGAACAGCACCAGCGCCGACAGCCGTCCGGCTAGGCCCAGCACCAGCAGCACCGGCATGGAGAGCTCGATGCCGGCTGCGAGCACCGCCGCCACTTCGGGCGGCAGCCAGGGCACTGCGTATTCGTTCTGGAACAGGGCCAGGGTGGTCGGCCAGGAAGCGATCTTGGTGAGCCCCGATTTCCAGAATACGTTTGCCACATAGAGCCGGATCAGCAGATCCACCACCGGGGAAAGGAAATTCAGGGCCCTCACGAAAGACGCATAAGCTGCCAGCAGTTTGTTCAGCATGCAAGGTCATCCGTGCTGAAATCCACCACGAGGCCACGCGCGGCCAGTCCTTGCAACAGCGCGCCAAGATCCAGACCTTCCGGCAAGGCGTCGGCGATGGCAGACAGGGATCGCCGCTGCTGCAACGCGGCAACGAAGCGATACTCGGCGGCACCCAGAGTCTCCACGCGGATCGCATAGTCCGCGTTCCTGAACACCAGCAGCTCCGCCCCACCCTCCGCCAGACTTACCTTCTCAGGATTCACATTAACGCGCTGATTCACCTGCCAGATCCGGTGCACCGGATAGTCCGACTGCAGCGTGCGACAGGCCGGGTGCAGATGGAAGCACAGTTGGCCGTACCCATCCGCCGGCATGCGGGCGAGGCGCTCAAGGTCCAGCGGACCCGCATCGGCGGCATGAAAGGCCTCATGTACGCACCACTCCAGGCGGGCGGTGTCGGGCAGATAAGGCAGGCCCTCGGCGACCATCCCCAGCCGGGCCAAATACTCGGGGAACTCGCGGCCATAGTCGTTCAAATCGCCGCTGCGTGAGGCGTGCCCACGGATATAGCCGCGGGCAGCCTGCCTGAACCAGTCTTCCCCGGTCAGCCTGAGAACCACGGGATACAGGTCGCGCAAGGCCGCGGTCAGGTTGTGCAGGACATTGTTGCGGTAGACCGCCAGCCGGTGTTCCGCGGTCAGCGCATCGAAGCGAAGCCGCCGGCTAAAACCCGGAGCCGAGTCGTCAAACAAGGCCTGGGCAAACTCGGTCTGCAGCTCAAGCAGCGTCGGCATGAAAGTCCTCGTGCTGCAGCATGATCTTCGCCTTGTCGGCCTCGCCGAGCAGCACGTCCAGAGGCGGGATATCGGCGTCCCACTCGATCAGGGTGGGGACCGGACCGAATCTTTGCAGCGCCAGCCGGTACAACTTCCACACGTCGCCATGTACCGGCTTGCCGTGGGTATCGATGAGCAGTTCCGCCCCCTGGTCGAAGCCGGCAAGATGAATTTCCTGCACTGCCTCACGCGGAACGTTCATGATGAATTGGGCGGCGTCGCAGCCGTGATTCACCGAATTGACATAGATATTGTTTACGTCCAGCAGAATGCCGCAGCCGCTGAGTTTCACCAGTTCGGCCAGGAATTGCCATTCCGGGATATCCGATGCGGCGAACTCCAGATAGCTGGAGATGTTCTCGAGCAGGATCTGCCGGCCCAGATAGTCCTGGGCCTGAGACAGCTTGCGGGCGACGATGGCCAGCGCCTCCGCGGTATAAGGCAGGGGCAGGAGGTCGTTCAGATGACGGCCGCCAACGCTGCTCCAGCACAGGTGTTCGGAAACCAGGCCGGGCTGGTAGCGCGCGATCAGGATTTTAAGCTTGCGCAGATGGGCCATATCGATAGGCTCTGCCGAGCCAAGGGATAATCCGACCCCGTGCAGGGAAAGCGGGTAACGGCCGCGCAGTCGCTGAAGGAAATGATGCGGCTGCCCCCCGGCACCGAAATAGTTTTCGCTATGCACCTCAAGGAAACCGAGTTCCGGCAGGCGATCCAGCAATTCCCGGTAATGGGGGGCCCGCAGGCCGACCCCGACCTGCGCCGGAACCGGGGCGGGCGCGAAATTCACGCCCGCCGCATTCACTTGCTCACCACCTTGCCGCCGGCAATCTTGGCGCAAGTGCCCTTGGGAACATAGATCCACGCCCCCGGATCGTTATCCCGGCTGGCCGTGCCGGCGCACGAATTGGTGGCCGAGGCGCAGTCGTTCTTGCCGGCTTTGGCGATGCCGGCACATTTTTCCATGTCCGCCTTGGCGGCCATAGCAGATGTGCTGGCAAGCGTGCCTCCCAAGGCAAGAACGCCGGCAACGGCGGAATTGATGAGGAAATCGCGTTTATTCATGAGTCTCTCCTTTGCTGGTTAAACAGGTTTACCCGAGATCGGTGGTTTACCCACCTGCCTGGGTGGTCGGGGCCGATGAAGAAATCTTACAGGCGTCCGGGAAAAGTTTACTGCTTGCCGCCGCCTTAATGTGAAACCTGACGGCGACGGGAGACTTTGGCATGCGAACCGGCCTACATCAAGCGCTCCGTTCAGACGCCGGCCAATCCGGGGAATTGGAAGGCGTACTTCATGCGCGACAGCCAGGGACGGCGCGGCCAGCAGAAGTTCAGTCAGTCAGCTTGTGGGTGGAGTACGGAAAGGATAGACGTGGCTCTCGCCCTCGGGCACATCCTGCGTCTCCCAAGGAAAGGGCGGCAAATTGCTCAAGGCCAGCAGCAGGCCTTCATTCCATTTTTCTGCGACGTCCCGCGCATAGGCATCGTCTTCGTTCAGCTTGAGCTTGCGCCCGTCAACCAGCGAATCCCG
The DNA here is from genome assembly GCA_049592895.1 of Thiobacillaceae bacterium. GTDB lineage: Bacteria > Pseudomonadota > Gammaproteobacteria > Burkholderiales > Thiobacillaceae > DASQBT01. The sequence goes on from JBAWGM010000348.1 coordinate 5,817, forward strand.
GTCATAGATCAGCATTTCGACCGGCGGTCCCACGGTAATGTTGCTGCGAATGGTTGAGTTCATCGACACCAGGGCGCAGCGAGCGGCACGCTCCAGGGTCGTGTCGGGGTGTATGACCCGATCCAGGATCGGCTTGCCATACTTGGTCTCGCCGATCTGCAGGAACGGGTGCTCGCTGGATTCATGAATGTAGTTGCCTTGAGGATAGATCATGAAGATCTCCGGCGGTGCATTGCCGATCTGCCCTCCAAAAATGAAAGTCGCGTCGAAGTTGGTCCCCGCCGCATCCCGGCTCGCCTGCTGTTGCTGAACCTGCGCGTTGATCAGGCCGACATAATCGGCTGCTTCGCTCATGGTCGCGACACTCAGCAGATTCGGGATGAGGCCATCCTTGGAATCGCTGTTGAGTTTCTTCACGACAGCCTGGGTGGTCGCCAAGTTCCCGGCCGAAAGCAGGGTAAACGTGCGTTCCCCGGGCCAGGTGCAGGTATGCATCTTGGAATAGGTGCTGACGTTGTCCATGCCCGCGTTGGTGCGGGAATCGGAGCAGAACACCAATCCCTGATCAACTTTTATGGCGAGGCAATAGGTCATCGTTCTATCTCAGCGGAACGTACAGCCAAGACTTTACCCCAAGTTCGCCGGGTCACGAAGGGCGAGCTTCCCGTTGGCCCATGTTGATGCTCCGCACGGGAAAGTATCCATGCTCTATTTCCGCGCGCAGAAGTGCAGAGAGGTCCTAATCTCCCCGAGCCACGCCCTCGCGCCGCGGATCGGCCCCGCCCAGCCAGCCGCCGGGCACGCTCATGATGCCTTGCAGGCCGGAAGTCTGCGGCATCAGCTTTACGTCGTGGCCGCGCGCCTGCAGGGCTTGCACCAGCGCTTCCGGCACCCGGCCCTGCTCGAGTTCCGTCGGACCATTGCGGCTGCCGAAGTTGGGCAGGTCTATGGCATCCTGAATGTTCATGCCCCAGGCCAGCGTGCCCAGCAATACCTTGCCCACATAGTTGATGATGGCCGAGCCCCCAGGCGAACCCACCGTCATGAAGAACTTGCCGCTCCGGTCGAACACCAGCAGCGGCGACATGGACGACCGGGGCCGCTTGCCGGGCTGCACGCGGTTGGCGACCGGATTCCCTTCACTGTCCACCGACGCGAAGGAAAAATCAGTCAACTGATTGTTGAGCAGGAAGCCTCGCACCATCTGGCGCGAGCCAAACGCGTCCTCGATGGTGGTGGTCATGGATACGGCATGGCCGTCGCCGTCAACAATGGAAATCTGCGAAGTCGAAGGCAACTCAGGACTGCGGTCCGGCGCGCGTGAGCCTGCCGCACCGGGCGGGTGGCCGGGCTGGGCAAACCCCATTGACCATTCACCGATCAGCCCGGCGCGCTGCTTCAGATAACCCGGGTCAAGCAGCCCTTCAACTGGAACCGCAACGAACGCTTCATCCGCTGCGTAATATGCCCGGTCAGCGTAGGCCAGCCGGGCGGCCTCGCTGTAAAGATGAACCGCCTCGGCCGACAGCGTCCAACTCCCATCCGGATTGCGGGTGGGTTTCTCCGCCGCGATGTTGGTGTGTTCAAGCATGCCGAACATCTCGCCGAGTGCCAGGGTGCCGGAAGACGGCATCGGTGGGCCACACACGCGGGCATGCAGATACTCAAAGCACAGGGCCTGCCGCTCCCGGGCCTGATATCCGGCCATGTCCGCTTCGGAGAGGAACCCCGGATTGGAGTGATGGGCATGCACCTTCGTTACGATGTCGTGGGCGATGGGTCCGCTATAGAAGACTCCTGCGCCCCGCGCTGCCACGTCGCGAAACGTTTCTGCCAGTTCGGGATTTTTCAGCAAGGTGCCCGCGGACTTGGGACTGCCGTCTGCATTGTAGAAATAGGCCCGCGCGTTTGAGTCCTGGCTCAGATAGCGATCGGATTTCAGCAGCATGGCCAGTCTTGGGCTGATGGCGAAACCCTGCTCCGCTTGGCGTATGGCCGGCTCGAACAGCGCAGCCCACGGCAGCTTGCCATATTGGCCATGCGCCATCTCAAGCATGCGCAGCACGCCGGGCACGCCGACCGAACGCCCGCCCACCACGGCGGCATAGAATGGCATGGGCTGGCCATCCGTTTGAAACAGGGCTTCATTG
>JBAWGM010000349.1:0-2384 GCA_049592895.1 Thiobacillaceae bacterium
GCCTTGCCGTCGACATACAGGAGATAGTCGGCGAAACCGTAGCCCTCAGGGCGCCCCTCACCCCGGCCCTCTCCCCGCTCGCGGGGCGAGGGGGAACTTAGCGGAAACTCGCGGATCGCCACGCCGCGCGCGGCGTGAATGTTGGCCGCGGCAGCATCGCACACGTGCCAGCCGGCGGCGGCGAGCAGCGCGTCGATCTTCGATCTGGCTTGTTGTTCCGGCTGTGGAACCAAGACGCCCCCTGTGCTTGTAACCTGCCGCATCTTCGCACAAGGGGGCGGGATGGGCGATATGGCTTTGGTTGTAGGGGCCGCAATTGCCATCTGCCGTCATCGCGAGGCCGAAGGCCGTGGCGATCCAGTTGATCGGGCTAAGCCTCTTCGGGCAAAGACGGCATGGCCTATTTCGTTGCCTGAGTGTCCTCCCCAAACAGCCGCTCCAGCTCTTCTGCACCCTGGCGGGCAGAGGCGATGAGCTGTGCCTCGTCCTCATGGATCTTGTGCTGTTTCGCGAGCAGGGCTTCGTCGTGCTGGCGGAAGACTCGCACGGCTTCATCGGCTTCGGCGATGGGATAGCCCAGCCCGACGAGCACGTCGCGCGCCAGTTCCAGGCTGGACAGGAAGGTCTCGCGGATCAGTTTGTCCACGCCCACGTCCATCAGGCGGTAGGCGTGCGCGCGGTTGCGCGCGCGGGCGTAAATTTTCAGGTGCGGATAATGCTTTTTGACCATTTCGGCGGTGCGGACCGACGCTTCGATGTCGTCGATGGCGAGCACGAAGATCTCCGCCTGGTCGGCGTGCGCGGCGCGCAGCAGGTCGAGGCGAGAGGCGTCGCCGAAATAGATCTTGCTGCCGAACTTGCGCACGAAATCGACCTGCTCGAAGCTGGCTTCCAGCGCGGTGAAGGGAATCTTCTTCATGCGCAGGGTGCGCGCGATCATCTGGCCGAAGCGGCCGAAGCCGGCAATGATGACGCGGTGCTCGCGCGGCTCGATCTTGTCGAAGGGCTGGGTCTCGGCAGCGGCGTGGCCGATCTTGAGCACTTTTTCGTTCAGGGTGACCAGCAGCGGAGTGAGGGCCATGGACAGCGAAACCACGACGACGAGCTTGTCGGATAGCGCCGCGTCGAGTACCTGCGCGCCGGCCGCAACGCCGAACAGCACGAAGGCAAACTCTCCGCCCTGAGAGATGGTGAGCGCGAGGTTGACCGCCGCGCCGTGGCCGTAGCGCCCCAGCCGTGCGATGACATAGAGCACCAGGGCCTTGGTCGCCATCAGGCCAAGCGTCAATCCAACAAGCAGAAGCGGCTGCTGTATGACCAGGCGCAAATCGACCGACATGCCGACGGCGATGAAGAACAGGCCCAGCAGCAGGCCCTTGAACGGTTCGATGTCGGCTTCCAGTTCGTGGCGGTATTCCGAATCGGCCAGCAGCACGCCCGCGAGAAACGAGCCCAGCGCCATGGACAGGCCGGCCTGCTGCATGAGCAGGGCGGTGCCCACCACCACCAGCAGGGTGGCGGCGATGAACACTTCGTGGCTGTCGGCGGAGGCCGCCAGGCGAAGATAGGGACGCAGCAGCAGGCGCCCGATGAGGATGACCGACAGCACCACGGCCGCTGCGCGCGCCGTGCCGGTCCAGTCCCAGCCCTGGTCGTGGGCGCCGGCGCCGAGCAGGGGCAGGACAGCCAGGAGGGGAATGGCGGCCAGATCCTGGAACAGCAGGATCGCAAACGAGGCACGGCCGTGGTGGGTGGTGAGCTGCTTTCTCTCCGCCAGCATCTGCAGCGCCAGCGCGGTGGACGACAGCGACAGCGACAGCCCGGCCATGAGCGCAGCAGTGGGTGAAAGGCCGAAGGCCAGCCCGGGGCCGCCGAGGATCAATCCGGTGACCAGCACCTGGGCGCTGCCCAGGCCGAACACCGGACGGCGCAGCGCCCACAGGCGCGAGGGCTGCAGCTCCAGCCCAATGACGAAGAGCAGCAGCACGACGCCCAGTTCGGCGAAGTGCAGGGTCATCTCGACCTTGCTGACGAAGCCGAGCACGCGCGGCCCGATGAGAATGCCGGCGATCAGATAGCCCAGCACCGCGCCCAGGCCCAGGCGTTTGAACAGCGGCACCGTGATGACCGCCGCCGCCAGGAACACGACCGCTTGCTGGGTCCAGGACATGTCCATCGGCTCGCCTTCTCCTGTTGGGAGGTCTATGGAACTGACTGCGCTACACAGAGGGCTGCATTGTGGCGCGGTCAGGCGTTTCCAGCATAGCCCGACCAGGAGGATAAAGTGGTGTGGCGATTTAGCCGAGCGTGCTGCCGCTGGCCCGGAAGTCGCAGACCTTGGTGCGACCTTGGTGCGAAATTAGCGTTAGCAGGCACTAGCAGCC
>JBAWGM010000350.1:0-13651 GCA_049592895.1 Thiobacillaceae bacterium
GTTCGACCCCTCCACCACCTTGTACTCATACAAGCGGCACTCCAGCGCGCCATTGAACAGCGGCGTCTTCTTGCTCACATCCAGCCGGATCAGCTTCGGCAGGTTGGCATCGGCGCTGATGATGTAGACGCGCCAGCCGGCGAATTTCCGTTTAAGCACATCGCCCAGTTTGGGGTAAAGCTCGGCGAGTTCGGCGTCGTCGCCCAGCCGCACCCCATAGGGCGGATTCATTACCATGACACCGGTCTCGGCCGGCGGCTCGATATCCAGAATATCCGCCTTGCTCAGGGTCACCACCTCGCGCAAGCCCGCAGCCTTGAGGTTAGCGTCGGCGTCCTTCAATGAATGCCCCAGAACGTCACTGCCGTAGATCGGCAATCCGCTGAGCGGTTTGCAGTCCTGCTGCGCCTGATCGCGGATGCGCTGCCAGGTCCTGGCATCGAAGCGCGAAAATTTCTCAAATGCGAAGCTGCGCCCCAGGCCTGGCGCCCTGTTCAGACTCATCAGCGCCGCCTCCATCAGGAAGGTGCCGCTACCGCACATCGGATCGAACAGCGCCTCGCCCGGCTGCCAGCCGGACAGCTTGAGTATGCCTGTCGCCAGGTTCTCGTTGATGGGGGCCAGTCCCGCCTGTTTGCGCAGGCCGCGCTTATTAAGGGCGTCGCCCGAGGTATCGAAGTAAAGCGTATAGCGGTCGCGCGTTAGAAAGGCGCGGATGCGGATGTCCGGATCCAGGGTTTGCACGCTGGGGCGCTCGCCGGTTTCCTCGCGGAACCGGTCGCATATCGCATCCTTGATCTTGAGCGTGATGAAATTGAGGCTCTTGAGCGGCGAGTTGACCGCGACAACTTTCACCGCAATGGTGCGCGAAGGCTCGAACCAGCGCTGCCAGTACACCGCCAGCACGCCCTGATAGATATCCTCCTCGTTCGCGTACCTGCCGGCCGAGACCCGCAACAGGATGCGGGCGGCCAGGCGGGAATGCAGGTTGGCCCGGTATACTAGCGCCCAATCGCCCTTGAACGCCACCCCCCCTGCGGCGGTCTCGGCTTCCTCGGCGCCCAGGGCCGTCAGCTCTTGCGCCAGCAGTGCTTCCAGGCCGCGGGGACAAGTGGCAAAGCAGGTCTGGACTTGCGTTGCGACAGGCTTTTGCGCGCGCAGCTTGTCGGCTCGCAGTGGTCCGGCCCCGTCGCTGTTGCTGAGCGTTTTGCCCTGTGGCGTCCGGGCAAGTGGCGCGCCGCCGATCCCCGATGCCACGCGCCTTTGTGGGGGAGGTCCCGCATCCACGCTGTCCTTGCGGTTGGCCGCGTCCCCGGATGCCACGCGCCATTGTGGGGACGGTCCCGCCGGCTTTGCGCGCGCAGCCATTCCAGTTCGCTCGGCCGGCTTCTCCTGCTGTTCCTTCTTGCCCCGGTGCAGCCCTGGGTCGCCGCGGCGCAACGCCGACAGCGTCGGATGAACCTTCTCCCTTGAAGTTCTCGCGGCCGGTTTCTTGCCCAGGCTCAAGGTGCCGGATTTTGGCTTGACCGCCATCAGAATGGCTTGACCACCACCAGGACAGTCACCACCAGCAGCACAATGACCGGAATCTCATTGAACCAGCGAAACCAGATGTGGCTCTTCGTATTTCGGCCCGCGGCAAAGTTCTTCAGCAGCCTGCCGCACACATGGTGATAGCCGACCAGCAACACGACCAGCGCAACTTTCAGCCACAGCCACTCAGGTGTGGGTCGCCAGTAGCCAAACCAAAGCCAGATGCCGGACACCAATACCAGTCCCATGATGGGGGTCACAAACTTATACAACTTGTGGGCCATCAGGTTGAGGCGGTCTTTTTCCGCCTGGGTTTCCGCCATCGCCAGATTGACAAAAATGCGCGGCAGGTAAAACAGGCCGGCAAACCAGCTCACCACGAATACAATATGAAACGTCTTGATCCAAAGCATACGCGCTCCTCCAAAGCGAATTATCTCCCGAGCGCACCCTTGACACCATGAATACCCTGCTCAGTTTTCTGAAGAAACACGCGGTGACCCTGCTACTGGCCGGGCTGGTGACCTATATCTGGTTCCGTCCGCTGGCTACCGTCACGGATGAGCACCGAGCCATCGAACCGTACTCAGTCAGTCTGCCTGACGGACAACTGCTCAGTTCCGCATCGCTCAAAGGCAAAGTGGTCCTGGTTAACTTCTGGGCCACCTGGTGCCCCTACTGCCGCAAGGAAATGCCCGCCATCCAGGACTTCTGGCAGGAGCATCGGGCAGAAGGCTTCGAAGTGCTGGCGATCAGCGTGGACGACCCGCCGGAAAGGATCGCGGAATACATGAAGGTCGCGGGTTACGGGTTCACCGCAGCCACCATGGATCCAAGCGTACTCAACGCCTTCGGCAGCGTCTCCACGGTGCCCACCTCGTTCATCGTCGACCGGGATGGCGTCATCAGGCGCAAGATTGCGGGACAGATGCACAGCGGCCGGCTGAACGATCTGGTGTTGCCGCTACTCAGTCAAAAATAGGACTGCCTTCAGTTCGCGGGGCCAGACCCTGCGGCCGCCGGTTCGATGTGCAGGGTGCGCGTGGGAAACGCGATCTCGGCGCCGTGCTGGTCGATAATCGCCGCAACCTTCAACAGCACGTCCTGCTTGATCTCGTGAAAGTGGACCCATTGCGTCGTTTTGGTGAAGGCATAAATGAAGAAGTTGAGTGATGATTCGCCAAACTCGTCGAAATTCACGATGAGCGTTGCGTCTGCATCGATTTCGGGATGGTTCATCAGCATCGTCCTGACTTCGGACACAATGGCCGGCACCTGTTGCAGGTCCTGATAGCGCACCCCGATCGTCTGTTTGATGCGGCGGTTGGTCATGCGTGTCGGGTTCTCCACCACGATGGTGGTGAACAACGCGTTGGGTACATAGATGGGGTTCTTGTTGAAGGCGCGGACGCGCGTATGGCGCCAGCCGATGTACTCCACCGTGCCCTCAATATCCTTGTCCGGCGAGCGTATCCACTCCCCGACGACGAAGGGCCGGTCCGTATAAATCGTCAATCCGCCGAAGAAATTCGCCAGCAGATCCTTGGCGGCAAAAGCGATCGCAATTCCCCCTATCCCGCCAAAGGTCAGTATTCCGGCAATGCTGTATCCCAAAGTCTGAAGCGCCACCAACGCAGCGATCACCAGCAGCGTCAGCCGCCCAAGCTTGCTCAGCGCATCGATTGTGGTTACATCCACTTCCTTGCCGCCGCGCCCGCGCTCAGCCAGGATATTGCGGCTCGCATTGCGTATCAGCCGGAGCAGAAACCAGGTCAGGCAGACAATCACGCCCACATCCCGGGCCGGCGCGACAAAGTTGAACAGGGCGCTGCCGGTCGCCTGATGCGCCATCTGCAGCGCATAGGCAATACCCACCACCCAGATCAGGACAGGCAGTGGATGCCTGGCTGAATTGACAAACGCATCGTCCCAGACATTGACCGTGCGGCGGGCGGCCCGCATTGCATAACGCAGCAAGACATACGCGCCAAGATGGATCAGCACCACGGCCAGCAGAACAACCAGCAGATTGGCCAGCAATGGACTGCCCAGGTTTTCAAGATTCAGACGATGGACCAGCTCATCCATGCAACAGTCTCCAGCCCGGGTTCGAGGGCCCCAATCTTATTCCATCGTCATGACCGCACGCGTGGGTCAATCCAATTGCCCTGCAAATGGTTCGCCTATCGGGATATGGGCTTGTAGCGGATGCGGTGTGGTTTCGCCCCTTCCTCCCCCAGCCGCCTCTTCTTGTCCGCTTCGTATTCCTGGTAATTGCCGGCGAAGAACACCCATTGCGAGTCGCCCTCCGCCGCCAGGATGTGGGTCGCGATCCTGTCCAGGAACCAGCGGTCGTGGGAGGTGACCATCACGCAGCCGGCGAACTCCAGCAGCCCGTCTTCCAGGGCGCGCAGGGTTTCCACATCGAGATCATTTGAGGGTTCGTCGAGCAGCAGCACATTGGCGCCGGCGATCAGGGTCTTGGCCAGATGCAGCCGACCGCGCTCGCCCCCGGACAGGCTGCCGACATTCTTCTGCTGGTCCGCACCCTTGAAGTTGAAGCGGCCGATGTAGGCGCGTGAGGGCATCTCGAAGCGTCCGACGGTGAGGATGTCGGCGCCGCCGGACAGCACTTCGAACACGGTCTTGCTGTTGTCCAGGCCTTCGCGGGTCTGGTCGACCGCGGCGATTTTCACCGTGGGGCCGATGACGCCGACAATCGCGCCGGGCGGCACCGCGAAGGAGAGGTCGTCGATCAGCAGCCGGTCGCCGAACGCCTTTGACACATGGTGAAACTCGATCACCTTGTCGCCCAGGCGTTCGCCCGGCGGGATGAAGATTTCCTGGGTTTCGTTGCGCTTCTGGTACTCGACGCTGTTGAGTTCCTCGAACCGGGCGATGCGCGCCTTGGCCTTGGCCTGGCGGCCCTTGGGATTCTGCCGCACCCATTCCAGTTCCTTGGCCAGCGCCTTCTGGCGTGCGGATTCGGACGACTCCTCCTGCTTGAGCCGGTCCTGCTTCTGTTCCAGCCAACTCGAGTAATTGCCCTTCCATGGAATGCCGTGGCCGCGATCCAGTTCCAAAATCCATTCCGCGGCATTGTCGAGGAAGTAGCGGTCGTGGGTCACCGCAACCACGGTGCCGGGAAATCTCACCAGGAACTGCTCCAGCCATTCCACGGACTCCGCGTCCAGATGGTTGGTGGGTTCATCAAGCAACAGCATGTCCGGCTTGGACAAGAGCAATTTGCACAGCGCCACGCGGCGCTTCTCGCCGCCGGACAAAGGTGCAATCCTGGCGTCCCAGGGCGGCAGACGCAGCGCGTCGGCAGCGATTTCCAACTGGGTTTCAGCATCCGCGCCGGAGGTGGCAAGAATGGCTTCGAGCCGCGCCTGCTCTTCGGCCAGCTTGTCGAAGTCGGCGTCGGGCTCTGCGTAGGCGGCATAGATATCGTCCAGCTTCTTCTTTGCCTCCATCACTTCGCCCAGGCCGGCCTCGACTTCCTCACGCACGGTCTTGTCCGGGTCAAGTCGCGGCTCCTGGGGCAGATAGCCAATCTTCAGCTTGGGCATGGGGACCGCTTCGCCTTCGATGTCCTTGTCCACGCCAGCCATGATCTTGATCAGGGTGGATTTGCCCGAGCCGTTGAGGCCCAGCACGCCGATCTTGGCGCCGGGAAAGAAGGACAGGGAAATGTCCTTCAGGATCTGGCGCTTGGGCGGAACGATCTTGCCCACCCGCATCATGGAGTAAACGTATTGCGCCATCTTAGGGTCTCATGGTGGTTGAATCGTATCCTGAGCTCATCCCAGTTCCTTTTTGAGATAGGCGTCGAGCCGGGTGAAATCCAGTTCCCCCGTTCTTCGCTCGACGATCGCTCCGTCCTTGCCGATGAGAAAACTGGTAGGCGTGCCCCTGATTTCGCCGAACGCCTTCATCGCGTCGCCCATGACATCCAGCGCGACGGGAAACGGCAGCTTGTTTTCCTGCGTGTAGCTCAGCACGTAATTCGGGGGATCGTAAGGCATGGCCACCGCCACCACGACAAAGCCCTTGTCCTTGTAGGTCTGGTAAGCCTGCACGATGCCAGGCATCTCATGCGCGCAGACTGAGCAGGTTGTGGCCCAGAAATTTACCAGCACCACCTTGCCCGCCAGTTGCGGCAGGCTGATCTTCTCGCCTTTAAGCGTGGTGAAGGTTGTAGCCGGAGCCTCCACCTTCGCCACCAGTGCATGAATCACGAAGCCGCCGACAAAAAATGCGAGCAGCGCGCCGATAAGATAACTGCGCAGGCTTGGCATGACGAACGCTAAAGGTAAGCTTCCATGAGCCGAATGTAATGCTCGGCGGAATAATTGAAATAGGCGATTTCTTCCGGGCTCAGTGCCCGTACCTGCTTGGCCGGCCGGCCAAGATACAGATAGCCGGATTCCAGCACTTTGCCTTCTGGAACCAGGCTGCCCGCGCCCAGCAGGACGCGGGATTTGACCACCGCGCGGTCGAGAATGATGGAGCCCATGCCGATCAGGCATTCGTCCCCTATGGTGCAGGCATGCAGGATCACGGCATGGCCGATGGTGACCCGCTCGCCAATGATGAGGGGCGATCCCGCCGGGTCTGCCGCGGTCTTGTGCGAAACGTGCAGCACGGAATTGTCCTGCACATTGGTGCCGGCGCCGATGTGTATGTGATTGACGTCGCCACGGATCACCACTCCCGGCCAGACGCTGGCTTTTTCCCCCAGCTTCACCTCGCCGATTACCGTGGCGCGGGGATGTACCCAGACACCCGAAGCAAGCTGGGGGTGGATGCCGTTAAACGGGCTGATTGAGGAGACCATGTCTGATTAAGGGTTGAAACGCCGAACGCAGGCCCGATTATAATTGCTGCGAGGAGTTTGCTCTGCATCCCCTGCGCTCTTTCAAGTTAAACAATTCCAAGGTCTGCTATCCATGAACCCCCTGCTCGATTTTTCCGGTCTGCCGCGCTTTGCAGATATCCGCCCCGAACATGTCAGCCCCGCGGTGGACCAGTTGCTGGCCGAGTGCCGCGCCGCCGTTGAAAAAGCCGTGAGCGATCCGGGCGAACCCAGTTGGGCCGGGTTTGTGGCGCCGCTGGAAGACGTAAACGAGAAACTCTCGCGTGCCTGGGGTCAGGTTTCCCACCTGCACGGCGTGCTGGACAGCCCGGAACTGCGCGAGGCGTATAACGCCAACCTGCCCCAGATCACCCTGTACTACGCCGAACTGGGCCAGCACGCCGGGCTGTTCGGCAAATTCAAGGCGCTCAAGGCATCTGCCGGCTATGCCGGGCTTACTGCGGCCCAGCGCAAGATTGTAGACAATGAATTGCGGGATTTCCACCTCGGCGGCGCGGACCTGGGCGAAACGGAGAAACAACGCTTCATGGAAATACAGGAGGAATTGGCCACGCTCTCCGCCCAGTTTGAGGAACATATGCTGGATGCCACCAATGCCTTCTCGTATTACAGCGTGGATGAACAGGAACTGGCCGGTCTGCCGGACGATGTGCTGGCGATGGCCCATGCCGCCGCCGGGGCCGAAGGCAAGATCGGCTGGAAATTTACCCTGCATATGCCGTCCTATTTGCCGGTAATGCAGTATGCCGACAACCGCGCCCTGCGCGAAACGTTCTATCGGGCTTATGTCACTCGCGCCTCGGAGTTGGGCAGCAAGCCGGAATGGGACAACACTCCGCTGATCAACCGCATCGTGATCCTGCGCCGCGAGGCTGCAAAACTACTGGGATTCAAGAGCTATGCAGAAGTCTCGCTCGAACCCAAGATGGCCGAAACTCCTGCCCAGGTACTGGAATTTCTCAACGCGCTGGCGCAGCGCGCCAAACCTTATGCCCAGCGCGACATGGCCGAACTGAAGGAATTCGCCGCCCGCGAGTTTGGCCTGACCGAGCCGCAGACCTGGGACATTGCCTGGTTATCGGAAAAGCTGCGCGTCGCCCGCTACAGTTTTTCCGACAACGAGGTCAAGCAGTACTTCCCCGAGCCCCAGGTGCTGGCCGGCATGTTCAAAGTGGTGGAAACCATCTACGGCCTGCATATTCATTCATCCGCCGCACCGGCCTGGCATCCCGATGTCAAGTTCTTCGAGATTACCGACCAGACCGGGGCCAAGATCGGCGAGTTCTACCTGGATCTGTATGCCCGATCTTCCAAGCGCGGCGGCGCCTGGATGGATGACGCCATCACTCGTCGCCGGAGGAACGACACCATCCAGACCCCGGTGGCCTATCTCAACTGCAATTTCGCGTCTCCGGTGGACGGCAAGCCTGCGCTATTCACCCATGACGACGTTATTACCCTGTTCCATGAATTCGGCCATGGCCTGCATCACCTGCTCACTCGTGTCGAGGATCTGGGGGTGTCAGGCATCAATGGAGTGGAGTGGGATGCCGTGGAACTGCCCAGCCAGTTCATGGAAAACTTTTGCTGGGAGTGGGACGTGGTGCGCCACATGGCGAAACATGTGGACAGCGGCACGACCTTGCCGCGCGAGCTGTTCGACAAGATGCTGGCGGCGAAGAATTTCCAGTCGGGCATGCAGACCATGCGGCAACTGGAGTTCTCCCTGTTTGACATGCACCTGCACACGGATTTCGACCCGCAGGCCGGCCAGACCGCCCTCCAGTTGCTCGACCAGGTGCGCTCCCAGGTTGCCGTGCTCAAACCGCCGTCCTACAACCGCTTCCCGAACAATTTTTCCCACATTTTTGCCGGCGGTTACGCAGCCGGCTATTACAGCTACAAATGGGCCGAAGTGCTATCGGCTGACGCCTATGCCCTGTTCGAGGAAAACGGGGTGCTCAATCCCGAGGTAGGCCACCGCTTTTGGAGCGAAATTCTGGCCCAGGGCGGGGCCCGGCCGGCAATTGAGTCCTTTAAGGCGTTCCGCGGGCGGGAACCTGCAATCGACGCGCTTTTGCGGCACAATGGCATGGTATAAGCCGGCGCCTAAAGAGCCCCGGGATTTGCGCCGATATCGACGCGTTGACCAAAATTGGATTGAGCCATGAAACTCCTGGTCCTGATTCTGAGCCTGCTTGCCGCCGCACCTGCCGCCGCGGACAAACTGTATCGCTGGGTGGATGAAACCGGGCGGGTTCATTACAGCGATCAGGCACCGCCACCCAGAGCAAGAAACGCCATCCAAAAAAACTACAAGGGCAGCGTTATCGAATCCGGCGAGTCCTATGCCTTGCGCCAGGCAAGGGAGCACTTTCCGGTAACACTCTATTCCTCCAATTGCGGGCCCGCCTGCGAGATGGGTCAGCAATTGCTGGAAAAACGCGGCATTCCTTATTCTATGAAAGACCTCGAAAACAGCGCTGACAACCAGAAGGCGCTGCGCGAACTGACGGGCAACCTGAGGATTCCGACCCTGCTGATTGGCAGCCAGAAACTGACCGGCTTCGAGGACAGCCAGTGGAACAGTGCTCTTGACGCCGCAGGCTATCCCAAGACCGCCCCTCCCGGCTCCGCCAAGCCCGCCTCGCCGGCCCTACCCGTGACGCCCAAGGCTGGAGACAAGTCTACGCCTGCCGTTCCCCCGCAGACCCAGTACTAAGGCTTCCGCCACTGCGCATTTCCTCCCGCCGCCTGGCGCATTCGCGGGCCTCGAGTTGTTTTCGCCTACGCCTGTGCTGGTAGCATAGGCGCGACGCTTCTCCGCTCCCCGCCTGTACATGAAGATTGCCACCTGGAATGTGAACTCCCTCAAGGTCCGTCTGCCTCAGCTTATGGACTTCCTCTCAACCCGCAGCCCGGATGTGATATGCCTGCAGGAAACCAAGCTGGAAGACCACAATTTTCCGCGCGCCGAGATTGAAGCCGCCGGCTATCAGGTGGCCTTTTCGGGCCAGAAGACTTACAACGGCGTCGCCCTTCTCTGCAGAACGGCGCTCGCCGATGTGCAGTCTGGCATCCCGGATTTTGCCGACGAGCAAAAGCGCGTGATTGCCGCCAGTGTGGGCGATATGCGGGTGGTATGCGTGTACATACCCAACGGCCAAAGCGTGGATTCAGACAAGTATCAATACAAGCTGAAGTGGCTGGCAGCCCTGAACGGATGGCTGGCCAGGGAACTAGCGCGACACCCAAGTATGGCCGTGCTGGGCGACTACAACATCGCGCCTGAAGACCGGGATGTGCATGACCCGGAGCTCTGGCGCGGCCAGGTGCTCTGCTCTGAGCCGGAACGCGCGGCCTTCAGACATATGCTCGACCTGGGCCTGAAGGACAGTTTCAGGATGTTCGCGCAGCCGGAGAGAAGCTTTTCCTGGTGGGATTACCGGGCGGCGGGTTTCCGCCGCAACCTCGGACTGCGCATCGACCACATCCTGCTGTCGGAACCGCTGGCGGCAAAGTGCGCCGCCAGCAATATTGACAAGGACATGCGTAAACTGGAGCGGCCCTCAGACCACGCGCCGGCTATCGCGACGCTGGCGTAGGCGTGCTCTAAGCTGCGCCGGGGAACCTGTTTTTGCAGATAAGTCCCCTCCCGCCCCTGACTCCGATCACAAGTCAGGCATCCGAGCCTTCATTCATGCCCAGTTCCTGAATCTTGCGCGTAAGGGTGTTGCGCCCCCAGCCGAGCAGGTGCGCCGCCTCTATGCGCCGTCCACCAGTGTGCTTGAGAGCGATGTGAATCAGGGTTTTTTCGAAGTCGCGGGTCAGGCCGTCGAGAATGCCCTTTTCGCCCCGGCTCAATGCTGCGTCTGCCTGCCGGGCGAGGCAGTCTTGCCAATCCCTGTCGGTCCGCGCCGCTGACTCGGTGGTGAGCAATTCCGCCGGCAAGTCGCCCGATTCAACCACCTGCCCCGGCGCCATGATGGTGAGATAGTGGCAGACGTTTTCCAGCTGCCGCACATTGCCGGTGAGCGGCAGGCCGCTCAAGTACTTGAGCGCGGATTCGGACAGCTTCTTCGCCTCAAGCCCCGCTTCGCGCGCGCTTTTCTGCAGGAAATGGCGGGCCAACAGGGGTATGTCCTCGCGCCGCTCGCGGAGGGGCGGGAGGCGCAAGCGGATGACATTAAGGCGGTGAAAGAGGTCTTCGCGAAACAGTCCCGCGCGCACCCGTTCCTCCAGATTCTGGTGAGTGGCAGCAATTACTCGTACATTCACCTTGACCGGTGCGTGCCCGCCCACGCGGTAGAACTGGCCATCCGACAGCACTCTCAGCAGGCGGGTCTGCAACTCGGCCGGCATGTCGCCGATTTCATCCAGGAACAGGGTGCCTTCATCGGCCTGTTCAAAACGGCCGTGCCGCAGGGCGGCCGCGCCCGTAAAGGCGCCCCGCTCATGGCCGAAGAGTTCGGATTCGAGCAGGTCTTTGGGTATGGCCGCGGTATTGAGTGCGATGAACGGTCCTTTGGCGCGCGGGCTATGACGGTGGAGCGCATGCGCCACCAGCTCCTTGCCGGTGCCGGATTCGCCCGTGATCAGCACCGTGGCATGGGATTGGGACAGGCGGCCAATGGCGCGGAATACCTCCTGCATGGCCGGCGCCTGCCCGAGAATCTCGGGCAGTTCTATCGCTTCCTCGCCGTTTGCAATGCCTCGACTGCCTTCCGCCAGCGCCCGCCGCACCAGTTCCACCGCCGTATCGACATCGAAAGGCTTGGGCAGATATTCAAATGCCCCGCCCTGGAAGGCAGCGACAGCGGAATCCAGATCCGAGTAGGCGGTCATGATGATGACCGGCAGTCTGGGCAGCCGTTCCTTGAGCGTTTGCAGGAATTCAAATCCCGAGGGGCCGGGCATACGGATATCAGACACCACCACCGAGGGCTGACTTTTCTCCAGCCGCACCAAGGCCTCGCCGGCCGAACTGAAGGTTTCCACGCTCAGGCCTTCACGCTCCAGGGCCTTTTCCAGCACCCATCGGATGGAACGGTCATCGTCAACAATCCAAACTGGTTTCATCATGTCTGCAAGGGAAAGAATAAAGAAAATTCGGTGCGTCCTGGCACGGATTCGCATTCGATGGCGCCCTGGTTTTGCGCCACCAGGGTCTGGGCCAGGGGCAGGCCCAAGCCGCTCCCGCCTTCCCGCCCAGTTACCAGAGGATAGAAAATCCGGTCCCTGATCTCGTTCGGAATGCCCGGACCGTTATCGATGATCTGAAGACTGAGGGCGATCCGGTGGCGCTTGGCGCCCAGTTGAAAGTGCCGCGCCACGCGGGTGCGCAGGATCAGTTCGCCGCGGCCCTGCATGGCCTGCACACCATTGCGCGCGATATTAAGGACCGCCTGAATGAGTTGCTCCGAATCGGCCTCCAGGTCTGGCAGGCTGGTATCGTAATCGCGTGTGATCTTGAGGCCTGCCGGTGTCTCTGCCATCAGCACCGAGCGAACCCGTTCGAGAACCTCATGGATGTTGATACGGCTGAACCGGGGTAGACGATGAGGGGTGAGCAGCCGCTCCATCAGCGATTGCAGCCGGTCGGCCTCCTTGATGATGACCTGGGTGTACTCGCGCAGGCTTTCGCGCGGCAGTTCGTGCTCGAGCAGTTGAGCCGCACCCCGGATGCCTCCCAGCGGATTCTTGATTTCATGCGCCAGGTTGCGCAGCAGGTCGCGACTGGCTTCCTGCTGCATGCGGATTTGTTCCTGGCGCGCGATGCGCAAACGCTGGTCGAGTGGACGCATTTCGAGCAGGAATTGCCCGTGCTCGGTCGGCGTAACCGTACAACTTATTCTTACAGACGGATGACTGTTTACCGCAACTTCCAGATCATGCTCGGTCACGATTTCACGGCTCTGCATCGCGGAACGGATCGCATCGCGCAATTCCGGGCAGCGGTCAAATGCCACTTCATAGTGCACGCCGGTCAGCAATGCGCCGGAAATCCCCAGCAGGGTTTCCTCGGCCGGATTGATATAGACAATCGTTCCCTCGGCGTCACAGGCTACTACGCCGGTTGATAGTCCATCCAGAGATACGATATCGGAAAAGTCGGTGGGCGCGCGCGGGGCCATGATGCCCCTTAACCTAGCACTGAATATGCCAGGATGAAAATCTGCTTCTATCTGGCGCTGCCAAGTTCTTTCTGAATCGCGCCAATATTGCTCTCATGTTGTTCCACGGCATCCTGCAACCTCCGGGTCCGGTTGAGGTAGCTGCCATCGGTAACGCGCTCTCCGGGCATGGTCCGGGTTCCCAGCGTCAACTGGCGCTTGGCCTCTTCCAGGTTTTGGCGCTCGCTGGCAAGCTCTTCCTGCAGGACCTGGCGGCGCAATTCATCGCGCTTTCTTTGAGTGGCCGGGTCGATGCGCGGAAAATCGGCCGGCCGCAGGGATGCAGCCTTTTTCCCATTTGAGGTGCCGGCTGAGCCCATGCGGGCCGGGCCGCCCGGCAAGTTATAGACCTTATTGGGTCTCACGCCCTTGCGTGCGACGTCGGTAAAGGTCACCTGGCCGTTCTCATCGACGTACTTGTAGATCTCGGCCTGCGCTGGGGTAAGCGCAATTGCCCACAACAGGGCAAGCAGGGTCAAAATTGCGTTTAGGGTAGAAGCAGCGTACATGGGAGCAGTTTAACGGAATTGAGAAGCGCTGACCCGGACCAAATCAGAGCCTCCCCATCAATACGGAATACTCGCCGCCTTCTTTAGTTCCATTGTGTTATCCATAGATGGAAAAAGGGCGGCTTGCGCCGCCCTTTGGACTCTCCGGCCGCTTCCTTAACAAGAATAATACATATCGAATTCGATCGGATGCGTCGTCATGCGGAAGCGCGTCACTTCTTCCATCTTCAGCTCGATGTAGGCAGCGATCATGTCATCACTGAACACACCGCCGCGGGTCAGGAACTCATGGTCTTTTTCCAATTCTTCCAGGGCCTCATCCAGCGATGCACAGGGATGCGGGATCTTGGCGGCCTCTTCCGGCGGCAGGTCATAAAGGTTCTTATCCATCGGATCGCCGGGGTGAATCTTGTTCTGCACGCCATCCAGGCCGGCCATCATCATGGCAGTGAAGGCCAGATACGGGTTGGCGGTTGGATCGGGGAAGCGCACTTCGATGCGGCGAGCCTTTTCGCCGGCCACGTGCGGGATGCGGATGGAGGCGGAACGGTTGCGTG
>JBAWGM010000351.1:0-2110 GCA_049592895.1 Thiobacillaceae bacterium
CCTGATGGATTCCGTGCTGCCCGGCGGCGGGCCGGCCCGCTACCTGGGGACCAGGGACGGCCGTTTCAACGTCGGTTTCATCACCCCCATTTCCCAACACTTCTGCGCCACCTGCAACCGGGTTCGCCTGGCGGTGGACGGCACCATGTACCTTTGCCTGGGACAGGAAGCCAAGTTCGAGTTCCGTCCCCTGTTGCGCGAAGGCGCAAGCGATGCCGAACTGGAAACGGCGGTCAGGCAGGCCATCAGCCTCAAGCCTGAACGCCACGAGTTTCGCGAAAAGCCGGAAAAGATCATCCGCTTCATGTCGATGACCGGGGGCTAGCAAACCGCTGTCGCCGCGAATACGCAGAACCCGCGAGCCGGCTGCACTTGGATACCGAGGCCCGGCCCCGTCAAAATCTCCAAGCTGGGCTGATTCCCTATTTCACGCATGGATTTAAGCGGCCTTGCAGCCCTTAAACTGTGCCAATGAACACGCTCGACACACTGCAATTCGACAATCGCTTTGCCCGTTTGCCCGAACCCATGCACACCCGGCTAAAGCCTACGCCGGTGCCGGAACCTTACCTGGTCAGCGCCAATTCCGATGGCGCGGCACTGATCGGCCTGGACCCGGCCGAGCTGGAAAAGCAGGAATTCGTTGAAACCTTCGCCGGCAACCGTCCGCTGGCAGGCGCCGACCCGCTTGCGGCGCTTTACTCCGGCCACCAGTTCGGCCACTACGTTTCGCAACTGGGCGATGGCCGCGCCATCCTGCTCGGAGAAACCATCAACGCGGAAGGCGCGCGCTGGGAGATCCAACTCAAGGGCGCCGGCAAGACCCCCTATTCGCGCGGCGGCGACGGGCGTGCCGTGCTGCGCTCCTCGATCCGCGAATACCTCTGTTCCGAGGCCATGCATGGCCTGGGCATTCCCACCACGAGGGCCCTGTGCCTGGTGGGCACCGACCTGCCCGTGTATCGGGAAGACGACGAGACCGGCGCGCTGCTTACCCGCTTGTCGCCCAGCTTCATCCGCTTCGGCTCCTTCGAAGTATTCTTCTATCGCAATCAGCACGAACACTTGAAGACTCTGGCGGATTTCACCATTGAACATTACTTCCCGCATCTGGCCGGGCAGGACGATGCATATGCCCTGTGGCTCAAGGAAGTGGTCGAACGCACCGCACGCCTGATTGCCCGTTGGCAGGCCGTGGGCTTTTGCCACGGCGTGATGAACACCGACAACATGTCCATCCTGGGGCTGACCCTGGACTACGGTCCCTTCGGCTTCATGGAAGCCTTTGATCCGGGCTATATCTGTAACCATTCTGATGACGCCGGACGCTATGCCTACGACCAGCAACCGGATGTCGGCGCCTGGAACTGCACCTGCCTGGCTCAGGCCCTCACCCCGCTGATGGGCGTGGATACCGCCAAATCCGCCATCGAAGCCTATCCGCAGGCCTTCACCAGCCATTACGTGGAACTCATGGCCGCCAAGCTCGGGCTGGAGCCGCAGCAGGACGTAGTCGATCTGCTGATCCGGCTGTTGAATCTGTTGGCGCAGAACAAGACCGATTACACCCTGTTCTTCCGCAAGCTGTGCGAGTTCGACATGACCGAAGGCGCGCCCAACAACCCGCTGCGCGACACTTTTCTCGACCGGGAGAGCTTCGATGCCTGGGCCGGCGACTACGCCGCGCTGTTGCGCCGCCAGGGCAGACCACAAGACCAGCGCAAGGCAGCGATGAAGACCGTCAATCCCAAATACATCCTGCGCAATTACCTAGCGGAAATGGCCATCCGCAAGGCGACCGATGATAAGGATTACAGCGAGGTCAACCGGCTGCTGACCCTGCTGCGCACGCCCTTTGACGAACAGCCTGAATTCGTGGACTATGCCAGGCAGCCGCCCGACTGGGCCAACAAGATTGAAGTAAGCTGCTCCTCCTGACTTAACCTAGAAACGGCAGTTGACCGCTTATCACCGTTTTGGGGCGCCACATGGAATCATGTCTTATCGGCTTCGACAAATGTCACCTGTTGGGTGAGCGCGCTACACACCCACTGGCACGCCCGGACGTGCGCCTGGCTTTGTCGCTCCTCCTTGCAGGCCCCGGCCTGCG
>JBAWGM010000352.1:0-1572 GCA_049592895.1 Thiobacillaceae bacterium
CGCTCGAGGCTTCAGGACTGCTCCCAGGGCAGCCCGTCTACCCGCCAGCCGTTGCGGGTGTTGCGATGCCGGGTATCGTCCAGCTCGCCCTCAAAACCGTAGAGCACGTTGTAAACCTCGGGAAAGCCGTGCTTTTCCAGATAGTGGCCAGCCACCTTGGAACGGTTGCCCGAGCGGCAGATAAGCACGACCGGGCGATTGAACGAGGCAGCCTTGCGCACATGGCCGAGAAAATCCGGATTGATGTCGAAGTCCAGTCCATCCTGCCAGGGAATCAGAATCGAGTCTTTGGGATGCCCGACAAACAGGAATTCCATTTCCGAACGGCAGTCGACGAACACGGCGTTGGGATTGGATTGAAGATAATCGTAGGCTTCGCGAGGTGTCAGGTGTTTCATGGCGGTCCGGGCAGAGTTTGGGTTCCCTTATAATAGGCTGCTTTCGTCCCCCTCTGCCATGATCGACCGAACCCGCTCACTCGCTCACGCAATCGGCCGCCGCATCCTGATTCTCGACGGCGCCATGGGCACCATGATCCAGGGCTATCAGCTAAACGAGGCCGATTATCGGGGCGAGCGCTTCAAGGACTGGCCGCAGGACGTGAAGGGCAACAACGATCTGCTAAGCCTGACGCGACCGGATGTAATCCGCGAAATTCACGAGAATTACCTTGCCGCGGGCGCGGACATACTGGAAACCAACACCTTCAACGCCCAGCGCATTTCGCTTGCCGATTACCACATGGGCGAGCTGACCCGTGAGATGAACCTGGCGGCGGCAATGCTGGCTCGTGAAGCGGCGGACAAATTCAGCACCGCGGACAAACCTCGCTTCGTCGCCGGCATCCTCGGGCCCACTTCCAAGACTGCGAGCATTTCGCCGAGCGTGAGCGACCCTGGCGCGCGCAACATTTCATTCGACGAATTGGTCGAGGCATACACGGAGCAGATTGCCGCTCTGGTGGAAGGCGGTGTCCACCTGCTGATGGTGGAAACCATTTTCGACACCCTGAATGCCAAAGCCGCCCTGTTCGCCATCGAGCAGTTCTTTGATCAACCACCCCCCTCGCCCTTGAAGGGAGAGGGGCCGGGGGTGAGGGTGAAACTCCCGGTGATGATTTCCGGCACCATTACCGATGCCTCCGGCCGCACCTTGTCGGGCCAGACCACCGAAGCCTTCTGGAATTCGATACGCCATGTAAAACCGTTTTCCGTCGGGCTCAACTGCGCTTTGGGGCCCAGGCAGATGCGCGCCTTCGTCGAGGAATTGTCCCGGGTCGCAGACTGCCACGTCTCCAGCCACCCCAACGCAGGCCTGCCTAACGCATTTGGCGGCTACGATGAAACCCCCGCACAAATGGCGGAGGAAGTACGCGAGTGGGCGCAGTCGGGCTTTCTCAATATTGTCGGGGGCTGCTGCGGCACGACGCCGGATCATATCAAGGCGATGGCAGAGGCCGTATTCGGCCTTCAGCCGCGCCAATTGCCGAAGATTCCGTCCTGTCTGCGGCTTGCCGGCCTGGAGCCCGTCAATATCTGCCCTGGCGCCCTATATGTAAATGTGGGCGAACGC
>JBAWGM010000353.1:0-1538 GCA_049592895.1 Thiobacillaceae bacterium
CGCAGGCCGGGGCCTGCAAGGAGGAGCGACAAAGCCAGGCGCACGTCCGGGCGTGCCAGTGGGTGTGTAGCGCGCTCACCCAACAGGTGACATTTGTCGAAGCCGATAAGACATGATTCCATGTGGCACCCCAAAACGGTGAGAAGCGGTCAACTGCCGTTTCTAGTGTAGTGCATCATAAATAACGGAACTTATTAACTGGCCTGACCTCCAAGTATGCAGGAGGTCATTGCCATGCGAGTTGCCAAGCCAGTCCAGTTGAACGCCGATGATGATCGGCGTCTGCGCATTCTTTCAAATCGTAAGCGTGTCGAAGCCCGCATTCAGATGCGCGCGCGTATCGTGCTGCTCGCCGCAGACGGGATGTCGGACCTGGACATTGCCCTGAAGCTCGACACCGATCGGCGCGTTGCAGCGCGCTGGCGTGCACGGTTTCTTGCAACGGGCGTAGAAGGTCTGTTGAAGGACGCCTCGCGCCCGGGGCGTCCACGCACGGCACGCGAAGCAGCCCACGTGCAAGAGGTCGTTCGCATAACACTCGAGGAGACTCCCCAAGGCGCGACGCACTGGAGTACTCGCACCCTGGCCGCGCACCTGGGCACCAGCGCCTCTGCGGTGGCCCGCATCTGGCGCGACCATGGCCTGAAACCCCATCGGGTCGAGTCCTTCAAGCTCTCCAACGACCCACGCTTCATCGAGAAGCTCGAGGACATCGTTGGCCTGTACCTCGATCCGCCCGAACATGCGCTGGTCCTGTGCTGCGATGAGAAGACCCAGATCCAGGCGCTCGACCGCACCCAACCCGGCCTGCCGCTCAAGCGCGGAAGAGGCGCCACGATGACCCACGACTACAAACGCAACGGCGTGACGACACTATTCGCCGCGCTCAATGTCCTCACCGGCAAGGTGCTGTCGATGACCGATCCACTTCATCGCCATCAGGAATGGCTGCGGTTTCTCAAAACGATTGATCGCAACACGCCCAAGCAAAAGGAACTGCACCTCATCGTTGATAACTACGCCACCCACAAGCACCCCGAAGTCCTGACCTGGTTGGCCAAGCATCCGCGCTTTCACCTGCACTTCACGCCTACCAGTTCCTCCTGGCTCAACATGGTGGAGCGGTTCTTTCGCGACATCACCGACAAGCGCATCCGCCGCGGCGTGTTCAGCGGCGTTCCCGACCTGGAGGCAGCCATCAACGAATACATCGAGGTGCACAACGCCAAGCCAAAGCCATTCATCTGGACCGCAAAGGCCAGCGATATCCTCGCAAAGGTCACGCGTGCACGGGCTGTCTTGAATAAGAACACTTCTAATTGATGCACTACACTAGCACGAGCGACCCAAGCACCACGATACCGATGCCGGCAAAAACAAACGCCAGGAGGATGGCCACACAGAATAGAACCACGGTGGCGACCAGAAAGCCCCAACCTCCCACAACGGCCCTTATTGGCCCTGCGAGTTGATGTCCGTTAACCGCCACAGAGATGTCGCCAGATTGAATAAGCCACCAACCAAAGAGACAGATCAGT
>JBAWGM010000354.1:0-12259 GCA_049592895.1 Thiobacillaceae bacterium
GGGTAAAACATTACAGCATCAGCCCCAAAACGCAATATTTCCTATGGCCCAAGGAGTCCGCCCCCAAGTTGGAAACCAGGTCGCCACGCATGTGCTATCAATGACATACAGCCCGGCGATCTGTCGAGGCCGGCAAAAGGTAAAAACCAAATGGCAAGGAGAGATCATGAACCCAACTGCCAATCCCGTCCCCGAAACCTGGCCTGCCCTGCCGCTTGAGGCCTGGAGCGATACCTATGCGACCTTGCACATGTGGACGCAGATCGTCGGCAAGATCCGCCTTGCCCTGAGTCCCTGGCTCAATCACTCCTGGCATGTGACGCTGTACGTGACCGCGCGAGGCCTCACCACATCGCCCATCCCGTATGACAACCGGACTTTCCAGATCGATTTCGACTTCATCGCTCATAAGTTGACGGTAAAGTCGAGCGACGGCAGGACTGTGGGGCTTCCGCTGCGGGCGGAATCGGTGGCTGCGTTCTACACGCGCCTGATGGCGGAGATGGACACGCTTGAGCTTCATGTGGGTATGCGCGCGAAGCCCTGCGAAGTCGCCGATCCCCTGCCGTTCGAGCAGGACGGCACGCACTGCCATTACGATCCGGACTATGCCAACCGCTTCTGGCGCATCCTGGTTCAGGCCGACCGGGTGTTCAAGCAATTCCGCGCCCGCTTCATCGGCAAGTGCAGCCCGGTGCATTCTTTCTGGGGTGCCCCGGACCTGGCGGTCACGCGGTTTTCCGGACGACTGGCGCCGCAGCACCCGGGCGGCATTCCCAACCTGTCGGACTGGGTGACGCGGGAAGCCTATTCGCATGAGGTCAGCAGTTGCGGGTTCTGGCCGGGAGGCGGGCCGATTCCCTATGCGGCGTTCTATTCCTATGCCTATCCGGAACCGGCGGGCTTCGCCGAAGCGCCGGTCAAGCCGGATGCGGCGTTCTACAGTGCCGATTTTCGCGAGTTCATCCTGCCCTACGATGCGGTTCGACAGTCAGCGTCGCCGGACGACACGCTGCTCGCCTTCCTGCAGTCGACCTACGAAGCGGCGGCCAACCTGGGCAAGTGGGACCGCGCTGCGCTCGAGCGCGACGACTCGTGGAACCCGCCGTCATGCGTGCCGGGCTGATCGTCTCCCCGTCCTTTTTCCCTTTGCGCCCTAGTATTCCGCGAAGGCGTCGTGCGGGTAGCAGTACAGCCACCGCTCGCCCGGTTCCGCCGAGGCAATCACCGGGTGGCCGCTCGCCTGCGCGTGCCGGGTGGCGTGGCGGTTGGGCGAACTGTCGCAGCACAGCGTGGCGCCGCAGGTCTGGCAGGTGCGCAGATGGACCCAGGTATCGCCGGTCTTCACGCACTCCTCGCACTCGTGGCGCTTTTCGTGCTTGACGGTCTCGATGGCATCGATATGCGCGCAGGATGGTTTCGCTGTCATGGTTTGGCCTTCACTGGTGGAGGATCTGGTGGACGAAGGAGATCGAAATCGAGCCCTCGCCGACCGCGGACGCGACGCGCTTGATATTTCCTGAGCGCACGTCGCCGACCGCGAACACGCCGGGCAGGCTGGTTTCGAGCAGATAGGGCGCGCGGCCGGGCGGCCATTGCGCCTCGGCCAGTTCTTCCTGGGTCAGGTCGGGCCCGGTCTTGATGAATCCCTTGGCATCGCGCACCACGCAACCGTCCAGCCAGCTCGTGTTGGGGATGGCGCCGGTCATGAGAAAAATGTGGCGGATCGCGTGGGTTTCGGTGGCGCCGGTCTGCCTGTCGTGCCAGCGCACGCGCTCGAGATGGTCGCCGCCTTCGAGCGCGACGATCTCGGTGTGGGTGTGCAAGGTGATCGCGGGATTGTCTTCGATGCGCCGGACAAGATAGCGCGACATGCTCTCGGCCAGGCCACCCGAGCGCACCAGCACGTGCACGCGCCCGGCCGTCTGGGCGAGAAAAACTGCGGCCTGGCCGGCCGAGTTGCCGCCGCCCACCACGATCATCTCTTCGCCGATGCACAACTGCGCTTCCATGAAGGTTGCGCCGTAGTAAACGCCGACGCCCTCGAATTGCGCCAGGTTGTCGAGCGGCGGCTTGCGGTACTCGGCGCCGGTTGCAATGATGACGGTGCGCGCCGGCACCGGCACCGCCTCGCCAATCTCGACGGCGTAGGGTTTGTGGGCGCACGCGAGCCCGGTGGCACTTTGTGCAATGAGCACCTTGGCGCCGAATTTCTGCGACTGCGTATACGCGCGCCCCGCCAGAGCCTGCCCCGATATGCCCGTTGGGAAGCCGAGATAATTCTCGATCTTCGAACTCGCACCTGCCTGCCCGCCCGGCGCGCTGGCCTCGATCACCAGAACGTCCAGACCTTCCGACGCCGCGTACACGGCCGCTGCCAGCCCCGCGGGTCCGGCGCCGACGACGACCACGTCGCGCATCTGGGCCGGGTCGATCGCAACATTGAAGCCCAGGCAATCGGCAATCTGGCGGTTGCTCGGATTGCGCAGCACCACGTCGCCGCGACAGATCAGCACAGGAATGTCGGCAGCGGAGACATGAAAGCGGTCGAGCAGATTCTGGACGTCGGCATCGTGGTCGAGATCTACGTAGGCGTACGGGTGTCCATTGCGGGTCAGGAATTCCTTGACCCGCAGCGTCCCGGCACAATGATTGGACCCGATCAGCACCACATCGCCGAAGCCGTGCGCGATCAGTTCCACGCGGCGCAGGATGTAGGCCCGCATGATGATCTCGCTCAACTCGGCGTCCGTCTGCACCAGCGCCAGCAACTGTTCGCGGTCCAGCTCGATCACTTCTCCCGACGCGCCGGCGCGGCCACGGTTGAGCGCGCGGCGGCCCGACAGCATCGGGATCTCGCCGCTGAACTGGCCCGGTCCGTGGACGGCGACCAGCGTCTCGCCCGCATCGGAAGGCCGGAGGATCTCGATCCGGCCTTGCGTGACCAGGAAGAAGGGCGTGACCTCGGACCCGGCTTCGAACAGCACCTCGCCCGCCTGTATCGCGCGCCTGCGCCCGTGCGCCGCCACGCGCGCAATCTGCGCCGGCGTCAGGGTCGGGAACAACTGGCCGATGCGCGCGGAGAGGGTGAGCGCGGCGGCTGGTGTGGCGGCTTCGCTCATGGCGGTGAGTGCATCATCAGTGCGCCTTGCGTGCGTTCATTTCCGGCTCGACGCGTGCAGTGGGTTCGGGGCGAGAGCAAGCTGTCCCAGGCCAAGAAACACCACGACGAACCAGTAGCGCGGACTTGATGTCCATTGCAGCTCTCCATCATCCGGAAGCCTCCAATTCCCGTCCCCTATAGTGCCTATCGCGCCTGAAAGTGGATGCTGTCGCTGTAGGAACCGTAGTCGTTGCTCTGCACGCCGTTGCGGCTGCTGCCGGTATACAGCGGACGCCCCGCCGCCCGCACCACCGTCACCGCGCCGCCGGCGGCCGGGATGGCACCGGCATGGACTGCCGCGCGGCACAGACCGGAGTCGTCAGTGTAGGTATCGGTGCCCCAGACTGCGCCTTCCTGTATGGCCTCTGGATTGCACACGCAGGTGAAGGGCGTGGGCAGTTCCCGGTTGATGCTCAGTCGAATCGGGCAACGCTCCGGTCCCGCCGCAGGCTGGGCCGCGCCGACAAAACGGATGCTGTCGCTGTAGGCGCCGTAGTCGTTGCTCTGAATTGCGTTGCGACGGCTGCCGATATAGAGAGCCCGCCCCGCAGTCCGCTGCACCGTCACCGGCCCGCCGGCAGCCGGGATGACGCCGGCATGAAGCGCCGCACGGCACAGGCCCGAATCGTCCGTGTAAGTGTCGGTGCCCCACACCGCGCCCTCTTGTATCTTCTGGGCATTGCACATGCAGGTGAACGGCGTCGGTAGTTCCCGGTTGATGCTGAGCCGGATCGGGCAGGGGTCGGCCTGTGCCCCGGCCATGGCGGCTTGCGCGGGTGCGCTCGGTTGCGCGGGCACCGGCGCCACCGTGACGGAGTCGGCGGGTGCGTTGGCTGCCTGGCCCGACGGGGTGGACACAGGAGCAGGGAAGGTGGGCGATGAGAGGTCCGGTTTCCTGCCATGCCAAACCAGCAGACCGGCAACGACCACCAGCAGTACGGCCAAACCGGCGACTGGCCAGCGCCAGTTGCGCGGCGTTGAGGGCCGCGCTGTCAGCCCCAAGGCGTGGCGCAGCGTAACGATGAGTTGCGAGACATCGTAGTCCCAGCGTTTGTCCGTCAGCTCCAGCGCATTGCGCCGCGCGAGCGGTTTCAGATCCTCCGGCAAGGCTTCGGGATCGGGCATGACTGCGCCGTCCACCAGCACCGGGATCACCCGCACGTCGGTGCGTCCCAGGGCGGTGGCAAGTTCCAGTCGGGTGTAATCATTGGGGTCATCCAGCCGGCGTTGGCCGGCATCGCCCTGAATCGAGATCCAGCGCGGACCGATTACCGCCAGCAGCACGCCGCACGATTCCAGTGCCTTGTTGATCGCGTCGACGAAATCCACCCCCGCCTCGATGGTCTCAACGTCGCGGAACACGGCGGCCTCGGGAAAATGTTCCTTGAGGCTGTCGGCCAGCCGTCCTGCGGCGCTCTGGCTGTCCTGGCGGCGGTAGCTGATGAAGATGCCGTGCATTTAAGTTCTTTCTGGCGTTAAGCCTTGCGTGCTTCCATTGGGGTCGGGACTGCTGTCAGCATAGTCAATCGGAGCCGGGTGAACGGCATCACTTGGCCACGCGGTGCGCCACAAACTCGATCGGCGGGTGGACGCTATAACCGCCGCCGGTTTCCAACGTGAAGTGGATGCCGTCCGGCATGACCTGGCCCATATAGTGATGAGTGACCTCTTTCCATGGCGTGTCGTTGTTCAGCATCTCCTGGCTGTGGGTGACAAAGCGCAGCCAATCGCCCTCCAGCCTGGCCTGCTCGATGGCAAGCGGACCGTGCTCATAGGTGGCAGTGCCATGCAGGTCCTTGCCCAGGTACTTGAATTCGAAGCGCTCATCGTATTGATCGCCCCAATCGTATTTCACCTGCGCCGTCCAACTGCCGGCGACGTCTGCCGGTGACGGTGTCGCATGCTGGCGCATGAACAATGCAGCCAGAACCAGGACGAGCCCCGCTGCGGCCGCAACCATGATGATTCGCCGCCATGGCCTTCCCCTCCGTCGTGCGCCAGCTACCTCGGGTCGCAGGCTTTCCACCAGCCGCGCGACGTCGGCCTTCCAGTCCGCGTCCGACAGCGTTACGGCTTGGTGGCGGGCCAGTGCTGCGATCACTGGCGGCAGGTCAGCCTTGGTCGGCATCGCTGCGCCGCCCACCAGCAGAGGAATGACCGGCTTGCCGGATGTAAGCGCGGCCTGAATCTCCATGCGAACGAAGTCATCCGCCATGTCCAATCTGCGCCGTCCATCTACCGCAGCGGTCAGCCAGTGCGGCCCGATCATGACCAGCACTGCACTCACCTGATTGAGTTGGGTGGTGATGGCAGCGACGAAATCCTCCCCCGGCTGAATGTCGTCCACGTCACGAAACACGCTGCCCTCGCCCAACCTGGCTTCGATCTCATCCGACAGGCGGCCGGCAAATCCGGCGCTGTCGTCGCGGCGGTAGGAGAGAAAAATCGTGCTCATTTATGCGCCGTCGCCCCTGACCCCTGGCCCCTCTCGTTGAAGCAGCCCAGCCTTGTCCCCCTCGCCCGTTCGCGGGAGAGGGCTGGAGCGAGGGGCCGAAGGCAAGCGGGGCGAGGGGGCCGCGGGTTGGCCCCCTCGCCCCCTGCAAGGGGGAGAGGGCGGAGGGGGTTCAAATCATTCATGGCATAAAACCCGCGCTCAGTCCGCCCGCTTCAGCTTCTGTTCAGATGGATCCGCCGGCAACGCCGGCGGCGGCTGGGAGTCGAGCGGTTGCGGCTGTGGCGAGGGCATCGTCCCACCGGCCGCGCGGCCCTCCGCGGATTCAGCATCATTCGCCAGGGTGCTGGCAAGCTTTTCGCGCTCCCCATCGCCGAGGACACGAAACAGCGTGGCGAGATTCTGCAAGGTCGGGACATAACGTGGGTCGGACATGGAGGCCCTTGCCAGTTCGTCGGCCACCGAGCGGACCAAGTCCATGCTCAGCGGTGCGCCGGAGGACGATTGCTTGGCTGCCAGTCGCAGCGGTGCGACCAGCCGCACCAGAGCGCGCAAATTGCAAGTCGCCGCCCCACCAGGCGACAGGTCCTCATTGCCCTCCGCCGCTCCCCCCGCCGGGCACCAGCGCTTGAGTCTGTACATGGCGTCGCCTTCGGCGACGTTGGCGGGCGTCCGATTCAGGACTTCCACTGCCCATAGTTGGTCGATGAAGGCCAATGCGTCCGGCGCGAGGCCATTGGCTTCGGGCAGGTCGCCGCGATCATCGTAGGCCATCAGCCCGGATGCGAATTGCGAGACCGCAAGCAAGGGCGCGCACGGTCCGGTACACAATCCGCTGGCCCGCAGCCAGCCACCTTGGCCCGACTGCATGCCCACCTTGACCCAGTCCCCCTTGCGCTGCTCCAGGTAATAGACACTGCCCAGCGGCAGCTGCCCCACAAATCGCATGCTGTCCTTCGGCCCGGCCCGCATGCGGTCGAGACTTTCCGCCACCGAGCCCAGGCTGTGCGCCTGTTCGGACGACAATGTCAGCCGCTGCGCCAGCATGCGGTCCGGTGCAATGCGATGCACCAGCCGCCCCCCGCCCATCGAAGGAGGCAGCCGGTAAGAGTAGCTGAACGCGCTGCGCACCACCGACGGCGAGAGCTGCGTGAAGCTGTCGATCTGCACCTTCTCACCGCTGCGCCGGATCGTGCCCCAGATTGCCACCTGCACGCCCTGGGATTCGATCAGCGGCTCGACTTTGTCGAAGTAGCGCAGTTGCTTTTCATCGCTTGCCTTGCCAAGGCCCCCTACATAGCGCAGCACACCGATCGAGCTGACCTTGCTCTTCATCAGCAGGTCGTGGCTCAGGATACCGGCCACCGCGTTGCCCAACCCGGTGCCGTCCGGGTCGTCAAAGGTGAACACCGCAAAGCGGTAGCGCGCCTTGCCGATGTGCACCTGCGCCCGGCCGTCGCGCAGCAGGCTCAGCTCCTTGTCAATATCAAGCATCATGCCTGCCGATGCCGTGCGGGTGAGTTTGTTCACCGGCACGACCCCGGCGGCCAGCAGCGCCACGAGCCAGATCCGTACCATGCGTCTCCCGGCCGTTGCCATCATGGCCCCCCTCCAGTCAGCAGGCCCTTGTTCGGCAAGCGGGACTGACAGGTCTTGCGCAACTCGCTTAACGCAGCCAGCCGGCCCAAAGCATGTTCCGCGGCGACAGAGAACTCGACGCATTCCGCGTAGCGCCCCTCGGACTGGTAGGCCTTCAGCAATGCAATCATGATGGGCTCGAGCGCGGCGCGCCCCAGGTCGGCAGAAGACGGCAAGTCGAGATTCATTGGCGGCGTCAAGGCCAAGGTCGGCAGAAGCGATCCGGTGTAGCGCCCGCTGACCTGCAGATCCACGCGAAACCGCTGGTTGACCGGCTGCGCCGTACCGACCACGAAGGCGTCGACCTTGAGCGCGCGCGCCCAATCCGCATACTCCCCCAGCGTCCGCGGCTGGGCATCGGGGCAGGCCATGACTATGGGCTGCTGCGCAGCGGGGAGGTGCGTTTTCTGCACTTCAGTCAACAAGTCGTACTGGAGCACTTCTGTGACCCGCTGGGACAGGGCGAGGTCGACCGTGGCCGAAGCAGGGGGGCGTACATGGCCCACCACCACCGTCCGTGCCCAGGCCGGATTGCAGTTTCGCGCCTCGTTGCGCAGCAGCGGGAGTCTGTAGCTGAGCTGATCGGCCCGGCCCGCGGTGACCACCACATTGCGCACCACGGTGGCATACCCGGGCTGAGACACCGACAGATTCAACACCTGTGGGGCTGTGCTTGCCGGCACGTTGACGAACAACTGGAACACACCGTCGGACTCGGTCGTTGTGGTACCGAGGGAAGTTTGCCCGCTGCGTACCGTAACCTGGGCGCCCGCTACCGGCTGGCCAGTGATCGAGTCGCTTGCGACACCCGAGACATTGGTCGCAGCGTGCGCCGCCGATGCCGTAAACAACATCGCTGCTGCCAGCAGCATGCACGCAAGAGCGCAGGCAGCCGGGTCGACGGCGGCCCGCCTTTGCTTTCCCGATCGGCCTCGATCAACGCGGCTCAATGACCAGTCCATACCCTTCTCCCAAATCGAGATTAGTGCGCGATCGCGGGCACCCCGAGAATGCGCGCTTGCTGCCCAAGGCGCTTCCATCCCGCCTGCGCAGCATGATGCTCCAGGCAAAATTTTTCTGCTTGAAGGGACCCAGGTCGAATGGCGTGGAACCCCCAGCCAGTTGGAACGCGGTAGTGCCCGCCGGACTGGTAACATCCAGTGCCAGGCCCCCAGCGTCAGGGCCGCTCAGGGACGCCGACAGCCGGCAGGGCGATGGCGGCGTGATATCGATTCCCCACCAGCCGACAGCGCCCAACACCAGCGCTGCGGCAACGGTTGCCGCACCGATGCGCAGCCATCGAGTCCGGGCGCGGCGCCGCAGCATCGCGCCGACCTCCGCCACGGTCTCCGCCACCAGATTGCCTTGCGGCTGCAGCACGGTCACTGCGCCCAGATAGGGAGGAATGTCACCGAATGGGGTAGGCTCGATCATCACCGGCAGCACGCGCCCGCGCGGGTTGGGAAACTGTTCGCGCGCGAACTTCAGTTCGGTCAACGTGTAGCGGCCGGGTTGGACCGACCGGGGAGATACCAGGAACAGATACAGGTCGCACGATGCGACGGCCGCACGTATCTGCGCATCGTACCCCTCCCCTTCCGGCAGGTTGTCCTTGTCGAGAAACACCGTATGTCCCTCGGTGCGAAGCCGAACAGCCAGCTCGTCCGCGGTCGGGCGATCTTCGCTCGCATAGGTGATAAATAGCTTCATTCGCACTCGCTAGATCGGCAGCCTGTTGGTGCCGACGCTCTTATGACCGGCGAAAAGCGCACCGGCGCCGGCCATTCTAACCAAAGCCGCTGGATTGCTTCGCCTCCGGTTCGCAAAGACATTCGTCGCGATGACAACAGCCCGTCGCCGTCATTGCCAGCGGTTCTGCCTTTAACCGCGAGGGCGTAGCCCGTGGCGGGCGGCAATCCAGTCGAACAACCGGCGCAGCCGACAATCGCCCGCGGCTTGCGATGACCCGCTGTCACCCCTCGCCACCTACACTTGCGCTCACGGCAGGAGCCATCAGCGCCTGCAGGATTTCATCTGCCTTGCGCGCACCAAACCGGTCGGAGCGAAGCCACAAGAACCGGCCGGCTGGCGCGCCCACCATGTCAGCTTCCGCCACTTCGCGCGCGGTCGATGCATCGTACAGCAACACCACGCGCTTCACGTTGTCCGCGTGCGCCAGCACGCCGAGCTCGTGGCGGCAGCCTTGATTGCTGGGCTGAAAGCCGCGCAGGTCCATGAGCACCACGTGGGAGCGTGCCACCAGCGCGGCAAGGGCCGCCTGCCAGGTGGTGTCGAAGCAGTACATCCCGTTGACCCGGTAGCGGCCGTCAGGGTCAGGCTTGAGGTCCAACTGCGCCAGATGGCGGGACAGGTTGGGCGCATCGGCGACAAAGCGGTCCGCCAGGTGGCCGCTCAGATAGGTAAACAAGTCATCCGGATCGAGGGTACGGCTGATGAGGTCGGTGCCCGCGATCAGCACGGTATTGCCGGTCAGGCGCCAGCGTTCGATGACCTGGTCAAATAATTTCTCCACCTGGGCATCGTGCTGGAATACGCGCAGCACCAACAGCGTCGGCGGATCGGGCGGCGGTGCAAGCTGGATGCGGAACAGCTTCAGCACAAGCGGCAGCCAGAGCCAGGGCAACAGTTCGACAAACGCCACCAGCCCCTTGTCTCCCATCGCGGGCACGGCGCTGGCAAACAGGATCACGAACCAGTAGACGGCGATCAGGTAACCGAGGTCGGAAAAGCGCTTGGCGCGGTAAGCATCCGCCAGCTTTCGACCCAGTACATAGACCGGCCAGGCCGCCAGCAGCCAGGGCAGAAACACCACCAGGCCGAGGGCCGCGTTGGCGCCGATGGATTCGACCAGACTGATCAGCCAGCCCGGCGGATGTTCCACTGTGTTCGCCATCAATTGCAGGGCGAACACCGACGAACCGGCGAGCAGCATGGCGGCGGGCAAAAGGTAGGGTGCGACGGCGCGGATGCGGCCGCTGGCACCCACGAGCAAGGCGACCATCATCGGGATGGCAACCGCCCCCGCAAGCCAGCCGCCCACCCCGGCAAGCGTCTGTTCGCCATTGGAACGCCACATCACCAGCAGCGCCATCGCCACCATGTAGAGCGCCACGCCCGCCAGGGTGCGCAGCCACGACCAGCGCCGCGCCATGCCCCAGCCCAGCACCATGGGCCAGGCATACACCGCGCCCAGCACCAGCAGGCGGTTGAGGGAAAAATCCTTGCCGACATAGATAAAGCGCAGTGCCAATTCGGCCTGGGTCAGGCCGATCAGCAAGGCGAGCGCGCCGATCAGCAGCATCAGCCGGTAATGTGCGCGCCGGTTTGCTGAAAAGTTCACTGCCTCGCCCCAGTCCCGGGGGGCGCCGGAATTGGGCGACACGACCTGCGCCTCTACATCGATCGCGTTGACCGGTGGGCCGCCGCGCATCAGGCTTAGCATGCGGCGCTGATAGAGCCAGGCCACCACCCAGGCCACTGCCACCGCCAGCAGGACGGCGAGGAGCAGGATGAAAATGATCGGGCCGGACAGGTTCATGCTTTGTTTGCTCGTTTGGTCATTTCACTATTGGCTCAAACCAGCGGCGCCAGAAACGGCGCGTCGAAGCGTGTCTTGCGTCCTTCGAGCTGCGGCACCTGATCGAATTTGCCGGTCTTGAGTTTCGTCGTGGTATCGCCGTGCAGGTCGCGGTAACTCACGCGCCCCTTCGCGGCTTTGATGGCCGCCACGAGGTTGTAGGTAAGTGCGCCGTTGTAGCTGCCCTTGATGTAGGCGTCGGCCGAGGTCTGGGTATCGCGGCAACCGGCGATGAGGACCTCGGGAATGTCGACGTTGACGATATCGCTCTTTCTTCGACTGGCAAGTGAGGACAGGCGCAGGGTAGAACGCGTTTTGCCCTTCAGGGCGCGGCCGGATTCAGCCGCCATCAGGTCGAGCGGACACGGCAGGAACCGCGGGATTGACACCGCGTCGGGCTGATACAGTGCGCGGGTGTTGGAACCGGAATGACAGCAGTCCATGATCACTGTCAGGTTCACGCCTTCGGACAGCGTGTCGAATGTTGAGCGCAGCCAGTCGTCGAGCAACGGGTCGTACCAGTCGAGGTCGGTGGGGCAGAGGATTTCGTCGCGATGGTCGGCCTCGTCGCCGTTCTTGTCCGGCACGTTAGAGCCGTGACCGGAGTAATGCAGCACCAGAACATCGCCTTTCTTCGCCCCCTTGAGCAGCTTGACGATGCCGGCCTGCATGGCCTTCGTGGTGGCGTCGTAGTCGGTCAGGACCGTCATGTCGGTTGCCGAGAATCCGTAGTATTGGGTGAGCACCGCCTGCATATTGGCAACGTCGTTGACGCAGCCGCGCAGGTTCGCGCCGGGAATCTTGTATTGGTTGATGCCGACGAGCAATGCTTTCTTGTTTGCCATGCTGAACTCCTCTGTGGATAGGGAACGGATCGCGCGATCCTCACTTGCCTCGGCCCTGGCGCCGGATGGTGCGCGAGGCGGGGGACGCCGCTGCCGCCGGTGCCACCACGGCCTTGAGCATCAGCGCCGCGCCGCACTGCTTGCTCACCGCATTGGGGTCGAAGCGGCCGTCCTGCACGAACTTGCCCTTGCTGTAGAGATTGGAAAAGCTCCACAGATAAGGCGTGGGGGCACCATGCATGCGGTAGCCCATGCCGTT
This sequence comes from Thiobacillaceae bacterium, assembly GCA_049592895.1. GTDB lineage: Bacteria > Pseudomonadota > Gammaproteobacteria > Burkholderiales > Thiobacillaceae > DASQBT01. The sequence continues at coordinate 11,956 of JBAWGM010000354.1, forward strand.
GTAGCGTTCGAGAAAGAACAGGATGTGCGGCATGCTCCAGTCGATCACCTGCTGGAAGCCTTTCATGGTCATGGCATCGCGCGCGCTCTGGCGCCAGGTGAAGGGCGGCGCGCCGGTTTGCGGACGCCCGGCCGGCACATGCACGGTGCATGCGCTGAGTGGATCACCGTTATGCATGTGGCCATTGAAGTTGAAGCCGCATTCCATGCCATGGATCACGCCGATGAAATACCAGGGGATGCCATTCAAGTCTCGGCCAACCTCCTCGTAGCTGGCCTGCCCCTGCTTGAGTTTCTTCACGTAG
>JBAWGM010000355.1:0-3519 GCA_049592895.1 Thiobacillaceae bacterium
GGTGTCTAATTGCTCTTCACGTGCCGCAAAGGGATCAAGACAGCCCGTAACAAAGCGCGCTGAAGCATGACGGGCACCAGGCGCTCGTGTCACCTCCATCTTTTCATCGAAGCGATGTCCTTTGAGCCAGGCAGGATCTTCGTAGACATGCCCGCGTGCCATCATGCCGATGATGAAGGGGTTAACGTTCAAGCGATAGAGCATTGCTCCAAAGACGGGCAGATCGAAGGCACGAGCAATCTTTGAGAATACTGGGCGACTGCCGCCGGCCATGGTGGGCAACGGCCCTCGCCAAATAGGCGAAAGGAGAACGAGGCGGCCCGCCGCATGCTCATGCTGCCCAACGTGTTTGATAACGTAGCCTGCTGCGTGGCCTGCCGCAATTGTCGCGAAGGGCGCCGGCACGATATCCGAGAGCAGGTGCGCCAGGAACGCTTCGTAAATTTCGGCTCGCCAGTCGAGGTATGGCTTTGGTCGATCGCCAAATCCAGGCCAGTCGACGGCAATGGTTGTGAATGACTTTGCCAGCCGCTCCTGCAGTGGCCGCATTTCTCGTCGTGTGGAAATCGAACTGAGCGCGGGCAGAAGAAGAACGGTCGGACCCCTACCCATCCGGTCGAGGCCGATGGATAGATCAACGCCGTCATGGCGCCAGCCTATTTCGTTGCGCTCCGCCGCCATTCCTGGATTACCGCTCAGTGGGCGCCACTCGGAGTGGCACGCATGGTCCGTAATTAAACATAGATTTTTGAGATAAGCGTTTCTTGTTTTCTTCGTACCGCTTCAATAGTTCCCCTCCATGCTATAGCCCGTGTGGCCCATGCTGGTGTCCGTAGCCTCGACGTCGATCACCCCGCTCACCCATGACCCCACGACGCTCAAAGCGTGTTGACTGCTCTCGATTACGAAGAGACATTCAACGCTTATGTTGTGACAGGCGGGTCAGGGTCGTTCTGGGACGATAGCCACGCAAATTTTCCAAACTGGTTAGTTGCGCAATTGCTTGTTCGCCCACAATGCTTCGAATCTGTTCTTCTCCTTGATGTAGTGATTCCCGCATTCCACAAGGACCTGCTGCTTGGATGTATCGTCGCATTTTGCAGGTCTCTCGTAGAACTTGTTCCAAGCTCAGATTATTGCAAGTGGGAATCTTCGGATGACGGCCAAGCACTGAACGGAAATGGCACTTCCTCCGTCGCAAAGCTCTCGAAGTCCGCAATCTGGCTGAGGTAAAGCCCGAGGCTTTGGCCGAAGGCGATCAATCGCGCATTGGGGGTGTTGTTCATCAGTGCCAGGACGAACTGAATGACGGCGCTCAGGGCCAGCAAAGTTCCAGAAATCTGAAAGCCCATGGCCATCAAGATCATGAGGAGGCCGCGCACCCAGATGTTGCGCTTTCCGGCGGTGTTGGCGGGGATGTCGGTCATTGCGCCCTCCCGGCGGCGGTGGAAATGAGACATTCTCCATCAGTACAGGAGCATAGGCAAAAAAGCTGGCCGTTCAATACCGAACCCACTCGCGCCCCTCAATACAGACCCCAGAAATGCAAAGGGCCACCCCTGGCTCCAGTTCTTCTGCTCCACATGGGCGTTGTCGTTCTTCCTGTAGGGTCGTGAGCGGGTGAACGACGGCTGGCCGGGGTGGCCGCTGAAGTAGCGTACCAGGTGATGGTTGAGGAATTCGGAGCCATTGTCGCAATCGAAGCCCTTGAGCGGGAACGGCAGTGCCGTCTCAATGGCCTTGATTTGAGCGATGACACCGACAGAGCCCTTGTTCCAGGTGGCCCGGCACTCAGTCCAACCGGTGAGAATGTCGGTCATGGTCAGGCTCCAGGCGAAGTCGCCGGCCAGAGAATTGCCGCAATGGGCAACCGTGTCGGCTTCGATGAAGCCGGGCTGGGTGACATCCCAATGCTCACAACGGATGGGGATGTGTTGCTTGAGCAAGGTGCCCGGTTTGGTGCCGCATAGTCCCTTGGGATGTTCGATACGGGCGGCCTTAAGGAGGCGGTCCAAGGTGCTGGCGGAAGCGGCCAACAGGCCCGCCCTGACGGCTTCGGGCAGCGCGCCATGCTCTGCCTCGTAGTGGGGCAGCCATAAGGGCAATGCGACCTTCAGCCGCTTGCCACATAACTGGTCCGAGGCCAGCCATATCCGGCGCAGGGTTTCGGGAAGTTGGGGGTGATCGTGGCGGGGTTTGCGGCCAGCACGGCGAGGGGTTGATGCCGGCTTCTTCCGCCCCAGCAGCAGGAGCGCATACTTGCGATGGTAACCGCAGACGGCGCAGAACTCATCCAGTATCCTCGCCTTGCCGGCTCGGTTTGCCTTGCCGTAACGACCCCGGATCGCCTCCAAATAGGCCCGTCGCTCGTGTTTGCCCATGATCGGTAACCCCCATTTCGTCGGTTACCCGCAATTTGAGTCAACGTACCCGTCGTCTACTCCGTTCGGTTACATTCTTTGTGAGGCAATTCGCGTGACGCGTGCCAACCGTGCGCTTCCATCCAAAATGGGCTATAGATATAGTTTTGCGATCTGGGGGTACGCCATGAAACACCTGACACACATTCTCCAAGCTTGGTTTATCGGATTGTCCCTGGTCATGGCTGCTCCAGCCTCGGCAGGAGACGTACAAAAGCACGGTGGTGCCTATTACATACGCCTGCCGGCCACCGTCGATTTCGCGCAGGTGGTAAACCGTTTGCAGACCGAAATCCAGGCCAAGAACTGGGAAGTGCTCAAGGTGCAGGATGTGGACGAGGGTCTCAAGGCCAACTACCACATGAACATCCAGAACAAGGTCGTCTATGCGTGCAAATCCCAGTACCTGGCGCAGGCCATCAAGGAAGATCCGAATATCACGCTGATCGTTCCCTGTCGCTTTGCGGTGTATCGCGTGGATGCCTCCGGAAAGGCTGCCGGCGGAAAGCCGGGCAAGGCGGGGAAAATAATCGTTGGCATTTCGGATCCGGCGGAGGAAGCCCGCCACCTGGGCATCAGGCAGATGGAAGCCGCCAAGGCAGCCAGCAAGGAACTACAGGAAGTCCTGCAGGCCGTGGCTGACGATGTTCTCAAGATGAAGTAGGGCGTGAGGTACCATTATCCAAGCCTCGTGGATTGGCAAGGGCCACGCAGTACGGGTGCTTGCGAAAGCGCCCGCCTATTCCATAGGGTACCGACTGTGGTCAAGTGGATGTCGACAGTCTTGCTAACGGTGAGCATCATGGGGTCGGCGCTGGCGCAGGAACACATTGCAATCAAGCTGCTGCCGCCCGAGATGGAGGGCGGCAAGCCGTTCATGCAGATCTTGAAGGAACGACACTCAACGCGTGAGTTTGCGACCAAGCCGCTACCACCCCAGATTCTCTCAAACCTGATTTGGGCCGCGTTCGGCGTGAACAGGCCCGACTCGGGCAAGCGCACTGCGCCCTCGGCGCGCGACTGGCGCGAAATCGACGTTTATTTGGTATTGCAAGATGGCGCCTATCGCTACGACCCTCAGGCCCACGCACTGATACTC